>CAYWFA010000028.1:0-7553 GCA_964457815.1 Candidatus Woesearchaeota archaeon | reverse complement strand
ACAAATTCAGAATTTTTAATGAATATTTTAAACAAGTCATACAATCCTGTTTTTTTTAATTCAATTATTCCTCTGCCACGTATTAGTTCATTTACTTTGTTGTTTCTTTTTAAATGATTTATTATTTCACTTATTTCTCTTATTATTTGGAAATTTTCTTCTTCACTTACTGTTGCATGTGAAAGAGAATTTTGGAGCCTGTCAATGTTTATGTTTCGTTGATTTGAAAAGCTATCCAAAAACTCATCACATTCATCTATTATTTCCACTTCGGTGCAAGGTTTTCTATTAAGAGCACTTTCCAATTTATATTTCAAAGAATTAAATACAATTATATCTGAATCAATATACGAATTAAATTGTTCATAAAAACTACATCCAGGTTTTCTTTTGTAAAAATAAAAATTTTTGTTTTGAAGTCCTTTATATTTTATTTTTTCAGTTTCTTCAAGATTTTTAACATCATATTCTTCAGGTACAACAGGACTCCAATAAGGACATACAGGAGCCACAGACATTCTTTTTATATCTGAGACTTTATTGAAATTTCCAGGATTTATTTTTTTATTTTGTTTTATATACTCTTTCAAGGTATTCATATTTTTTTCTTTTATTTCTATTTTACAAGGTATATTCCTATTATCTGCAGACAAATCTTTTGAAATCAATTCTTGTAATCTTTCTCTTTTACCCTCAAAGATATCATATAATTTAGAATCAACTTCTTTTTTTTGCAGAGGTATTGCATTTTTATTGTCCTCTAGAAATTTACATTTATGATTGTTTCTCCCTGTTATAACAGAAATTTTCAATTTTTTGTTTTTGCTGTTAAGAATATATTTGTTTTCTTCATAATCTCGTTTATACTGCTGTTGAAGGGCTTTGCTTGGAACAACTATAGAACTTTTTCCAAGTTCTTTTGCAATATTCAAAGCAATAGCACTTTTGCCCGTTCCACACTTACCATGAATAAAGATTATTTTGTTCCCTTCTTTAACCGATTGTACAACCTCTTCAACCACATCTTGTTGAGTTTTTCCATTTGAAAACTTCAATGGTTCAAGAAATTTCCCCTTTTCATATAAATTCCATGTCATAAGCTACCAGAAATTTAAAGGTTATTATAAAATTTGCTGTTATAATTCGCTATCTTTTATCTTCAGTTCTTTCTTGTCTTTGCCTAAAATATATGCTCTTGAAAACTCATGCTTATCTAATAATTTATACTCTCCTAATCCAATGTTCTCTAATTCTTTCACTAAAATACCTATAAAATCTTCCATTTCTTTGTTTGTTGGCATTCTTTCATATCCTAATCTTTCTCTTGCAAATCCAACACTCATAAATCCTTTTATTTCTATAAATAATGGTTGAGCTTTTTTTATTAATTCAGCATATTCCTTTGCTTGTTCAGGAAACATATTTAAGTCTTTAACTAAATTCATCCTGAATATAGTTCTTGTTTTACCTTTTAATTTTGGAAGGAGTTCAAGAGTTTCATTTAGTTTTTCCCAAGCATTTTTTATAGAACTCCTATGGAATTTATTATATAATTCTTTATTTGGAGTATTAACAGATATGTATAATTGTGTTGGGAGTTGTTTTCTCTTCAGCAATTCTTTAAGCTTTTCAGGGTAAAGTCCATTTGTAACAAGGAAAGAGGTTTTACCTCTTTTTCTTAATTCTAAGATTAATTCTCCAATTTTATTATATGTGGTTGGTTCTCCAGAAAGAGATATAGCAAATTGCATAGGTTCTTGTGCTTCACTCAATTTTTTCTGGTTTGCCCGGCTTAATTGTTTCTTCTTGGAATTTTTATCTATATTGAATCCCTGAAGAAGTTTTCTCTGAGCTTTAATACATCCATCAATTATTTCAGAAGGAGAATCAATATTTTCTTTAGGAAGTTCTGAACCTACTGTTAATTCAATAGCTCTCCAGCAGTGAACACATTTATTTGGGCACCACATAACTGCAGGAGTCATTTGACAACATAAATGAGAATTTATACCGTAGAATTTTTCTTTGTAACATACTCCTTCATCACGCAAAGATTTTTTTGTCCATCTGCAAATTTGCACAGCAGAATGTTCATTTTTTCCAACTATTTCATAATGTTGTTTTTTTAAAAGCTGTTTTACATTTTTATTTAACATAACCCAGTTAATTGGATGTTCTTTAAAAGAGTAACCATTTTTTATTTCAAGCTATAAAAAAACTCAATCCCCAGAAAACCATAAGTAAAACAAACAAGAAAAGCAAGAAATTTGTTGATATTTTGAACCATAATTCAGCTTTCTTTTTGTTTTTAGTTATACTTAATATCGTTAAATAAAAGAATCTTCCTCCATCGAAAATTCCCATAGGAAGCATATTCATTAATGCAACACTTAAACTTATCAAAACCAACCACCACAAAAGATTGTATATAAACATAGCTGATTTAAATTGAGGTTCATAATGTATATATTGTTTTTTAAATGAAGACAACCAAGTCACTATTTTTCCTATAGCTCCTCTTCTTTGGCTTTCAATATATCCTACTCCAACCCAAGGTTTTTCAGAATCTTCTGGATTTTCCATTAAAGTGATTTCATAATCAAACAACTCGTCTTCATTCTTTGTTGTTATTGTTATGTTTTCTCCAGGAGAATATTTCAATAATTCTGTTCCAAATTCTTCCCAGTCTCTCACAGGAACGTTATTGATTTTTATTATTGTTCCATTTAAACCTGCCCTTATTGCAGGAGAATTGTCATACAATAAAAGGTAGTTTGTTTCAGAGTCTTTTTGTTCTTGTAAACCTTCTTTATTTATTAAATAGGTTTTATTTTGAGTTTCAATTTCAGTTAACCCTTCTTCATTTATCATTGAAAATATTTTTTCATAATCTGGATTATCAACGAACATATTATTAACAGAAATTATTCCAGGAATTGCAACCACTGAATAAGAATATGTATTGAATTCCGCACCTGCTGGAGCAAATGACAAGCTGAAAAACAAAAACATTACCACAAAGAAAAATATTGCAGTTAAAACATTTGCAAAAGTTCCCGCGGCCAAAACCACCATTTGATGGAAATTTTTACTTTTGTTCATGCTTTTTTCATCTTGCTCTACAAAAGCTGCTAAAAATACAGGAAAGAAAAAAGGAAAGAACCCAAATCCAGTTGATTTTATTTTTATACCATACCTTCTCATAAATATACCATGCATGAATTCATGAGGTATTGCAATAATCGCAAGTATTATTATCCAATATATAAAATAAAAATCAGGAAGAAAATCCAATTTAAATGCTTGGGGTAAATATGGAACTAAAGGAGTTATAGGAGGTATTTTTATTGCTTTTACAACTGAAGGATATGCAACGTAAATGTAAACTATTTTTCCAAGTAAATAAATCATAGCTCCCATAAGAAGATATCCCATTCCGAGAATAACATAACTTAAAGCATCCAATGTTTTTTTGTATTTTTTTCCTATATTGTTTATTACTTTCATGCCCCAAGTTGTTTTATACAACAAAAGCAAACCTTCTTTTTTCAGATTTTTTCTTTTCCTATAAAGAAATATAGATATAGAAACAACAAATAATGCAAGTAATGTAAGATCAATAGCTGTAAAATAATTCATTTTCTCCTCCAGGTTTAAAGTAAAATTAGGTTTAAAAGTGTAATGGTATCCTTACTTGCTTTTCTTTATTGGTCTAAAAGCACCTTTTCCACATTTTCTACACTTAACTTTCCCTTTAAGAATTTTTTGAATATCTGCCCTTACTTTTGTTTTGCAATTTTTGCATACAAAAACATTCTTGAATAATCTGTTTTGTGCTTCGGGTATTTTTGCCATTTTTATTTATTTTATAATTTCCTTTTAATTAATCTTTCCCCTTCAATATCCCAATATTCGCAATTTCCATTTTCTTGAAGCTCTTCAAATACTGCAGAATCAGGACAAGGAACTTCAATTGTTTCAAAATTTTCTAAATCCATTAAGCTTGCTTTTCCATCTGCTTTAGATAATACTTGTGCCTTTCTTTTTTCAACATTAGGAACCTCTAATCTTTCATGTCCCGGAACAACAAACACCTTTTTTGATCCAGTAATTATTCCTACAGCTTCAATTCTACATTTAGCATGTCCGTGTTTTCCAGTCTTAGATATATCTATACTTTTAACTGTACAAGGTACTCCTTCAACAAGAATATTTGTTCCTACTCTTGCTTCTGTTGCATCAATAATTTTTAACACCATAAACTAACCAAAAAAAATACATTTATAAACGTTTTTACTTAACACATTTAATGGCACTTCAAAAAAATGATTTCATTGAAGTTGAATTCACTGGAACAATGAAAGGGGGAGAAGTTTTTGATTCCAATGTTCCAGAAGAGCTTAAAAAATTAAATCCCAATCAGGTAGCAAAGCCCTTTATATTTCCTTTAGGGCAGGAAATGTTTCTTAAGGGAATTGAAGAATTTTTAATTGGAAAAGAAATAGGAACTTATAAAATAGAATTATCTCCAAAAGATGCATTTGGATTCAGAGATCCTTCTTTGATACAAATGATTCCCATGAATGTATTCATAGAACACAAAATAAATCCTATCCCCGGAACAATTTTAAATTTCGACAATAAAATGGGGAAAGTTCTTACAGTTTCTGGAGGAAGGATAATGGTAGATTTCAATGGACCTCTTGCAGGAAAAGATGTTGTTTATGACATCAAAGTTTCAAGAAAAGTTCAAGATATAAACGAGAAAGTTAAAGCTTTGATTGAGTTTTTGTTTAGAAGAGATTTCAAATACGAGATTCAAGAAAAAAAATTGATTTTATCTGTTGACAAAGGTTTCAAAGCTTTTGCTGAATTATTCAAAGACAAGTTCAAAGAATTAGTTGATTTAGATTTAGAAATCAATGAATCAGAGCCAATAAAAGAAAAAGATACTCCCGAAAAATAAATCTTCCACATTTTAAACATTTTAAACCTCTTTGACAGCAAGTTTTAAATATTGAAATATTCAAACTTTTTTATGGCAAATTTAGAAAACGAAATAAAATCAATAGTTATTCCTACTTGTGATTCTTTTGATTTCGCAAATAGTGAAGATTTCAATCGTGCAAGCACTGCAATTAAATTTGCAAAAGAAAACAATCTCCCTAAAAGATGTATAATTGTAGGAGCTGGGCAAAACTCAGATTTTTCTTTAGGTTACAAGAATCAAGAAAAAGCAAAAATTGATTTTCACAAAGAACTTTACAATTATTTAAAAGAAAACACCGATTGGATGATTGGAATTGATACAAAATCTGTTAATTCAATTGAAAATATCCTTTATACTTTTCCAAGAGAAATACAAGGAAAATATGCTTTGGTTTCTTTCCCCTTGCATATTAAAAGATTCAAGAAAATAATCAAAGATGCAAAAAAAGCTGGAAAAGTCTCTGAAAATTTAGAAATAGTTTATGTTCCAACAAGTCAAAACCCCAAATGGTTTTTTTATGAAGTTTTATCTAATTTAAAATACCATTTATATGGAAAACAAAAGTATTTTTCTAAGGACCAACCTCTGAAATAATCGAATTATCTTCCAAAAAACAACAATAATGCTTAAAAACCAAAATAACTTTCTTTGAACATGGCAAATTCATATGAAGAAGGTGATTCTTTCAACGTTCTTTCTTCAAATATTCAAGAAATTGATAAAGAACTTGAAGAGCTTTTGAAAAAACAATCAGCAAAAATCAAAATAATGGGAATTGGAGGAGGAGGAAATAATTCTTTGAGCAGAATGAGAGAAATTGGAATAAAGGGAGGAGAATTGATTGCAATAAACACGGATGCTCAAGATTTACTTTATGCAAATGCAGATCAAAAGATACTTATTGGAAAAGAATTAACTCAAGGTTTAGGTGCAGGAAGCAATCCCCAAGTAGGACAAGAAGCAGCAAAAGAGTCAGAATCCGAAATAAAAAAAAGAATTACAGGAAGCGATATGATTTTTTTAACTTGTGGTTTAGGAGGAGGAACAGGTACAGGAGCTGCACCAGTTATTGCAGGTATTGCTAAAAAACAAGGGGCACTAACAATAGCAATAGTTACTTTACCTTTCACAATTGAAGGTAAAAAAAGAATTGAAAATGCAATGAATGGTTTAGAAAAATTAGAAGCAATTGTAGACACATTAATAGTAATACCAAATGATAAACTTTTAGAACTTGCTCCAGATTTACCCCTTCAAACAGCATTCAAGATTGCAGACGAAGTTTTAACAAATGCTGTTAAAGGAGTTACTGAATTGGTTACAAAAACAGGCTTGGTTAATTTGGATTTTGCAGATGTTAAAGCTGTAATGGTTAATGGAGGAGTTTCTTTGATTGGAATGGGAGAAGCAGACAGCCAGAATAGGGCTGTTGAAGCTGTTGAAAAAGCAATAAACAATCCTCTTTTAGATGTGGATATTTCAAATGCAACAGGAGCTTTGGTTAATGTTATTGGAGGCTCAAATATGAGTCTTGACGAGTATAAAACAATTATTGCAGCAGTAGGAGATAAACTAAGTCCAGATGCTAAATTGATTGGAGGTGCTCAAATAGCAGAAGATATGGACAAATCAATAAGGGTTTTATTGATTGTTACAGGTGTAAAATCTTCTCAGATTTTAGGGGGAGGAGAATCTCTTGATTCAATAAAAAGAAAAGAGATTGAAGAAGAATTAGGGATAGATTTTTTTGAAAATTAAAATGTCAATAAAAATGGATGTTACCCGTTTGATTGTTAATGAAAAGATATACGAATCAGAAAGATTTTCTTTAGAAGAACTCAACAGAGATATAAAAATACAAGGGGGAGGAAAAAAGATTGCTCCTGGAATTACAGTTCAGGATTACCTTGAAAATCTTCAAGAAAAAGGCTTAATCAAATACAATCCCTCTGAGAAAATGTATGTTGTTGTTTCAAATTTTTTAAATAATCCCAATTAAATAATTTTAAAAACCCCTCCTTTCTTTTAATATTATGTTGGAAAAAACAAAATCATTTTTATTGAAATGCAAGAGAGTATGGCAGGTTTTAAAAAAACCAACCAAAAAAGAATTTCAGCTCACAGCCAAAGTTTCAGCAATAGGTATTGCTATATTAGGTTTATTTGGGTATATAGTTTCTTTGATTATGGGTGTTATTAAGTGGTAAGCCATAATTCTTATTTTGAAAACCATAAATTTTTATTAATACTTGTCTCAATGTTCTTTAATGGAAAATTTTTTGAAATATCAACAAATTTACAGATTGCTAATATCGGATGAAGGTTATAATGGGATGTATCTTGGAAAAAAAGTTTCTCCGGACAGGTTAGATTTTACCAATTTTATTTTAATCGATAAACCTTTTTCTTGGAAAGAAGATTTCAAAGAAATTCATTTGAAATTTTCATTGGTAGAATTCAAAGATTACAGATTCAACGAAAAAAACAAATTAATTTTAAAAAATCCTCAATACATAATACATTTCAATGCTTCTGAAAAAAAATATCTTGAAGATTTATTAAA
>CAYWFA010000027.1:0-7812 GCA_964457815.1 Candidatus Woesearchaeota archaeon | reverse complement strand
ACTTCTGCAGGTAAAACCACCTTACTTAATGCTATAGCCTTTTTTATCCCTCCAGAATCAAGAGTAGTTTCAATTGAAGATACAAGAGAATTGAATTTGCCTAGAGACAACTGGCTTCCTAGTGTTGCTAGAAATGCAACAGGAGTGGGGGGAACAGGGGAAATAAGTTTGTTTGATTTGCTTAGAAGTTCCTTTAGACAGAACCCTGATTATGTTATTGTAGGTGAAGTTAGAGGTGCAGAAGCATCGGTTCTATTTCAGGGTATGGCTTCAGGACACTCGTCTATAAGTACAATTCACGCAGATTCTGTTGATACTTTAATTAAAAGATTGGAAACTCCTCCAATTGAACTGTCTCCTACACTTCTTAATGTTCTTGATTGCGTTTGTATTATGACTCACGCTATTGTAAACAAGGAAGAAACAAGAAAATTAAAAGAGGTTGTTGAAATAATTAATGTAACCCTCGATGGTATTGCTTTAACAAACACGCCTTTTGTATGGAATGCTTTGGAAAATGAATTTTATTCAAAAAAGAACAGCAAAATATTTGAAAAAATAAGGAAAAGATACGGTATAAGAGTGGAAGATTTGGAATTGGAATTTAAAAGAAGGGTTCAGATTTTATACAAAATTTACCAACAAGGGATTTTCAAATTCGAGGAGGTGCAAGAAATAGTAAATGAATATTACAAAAAACCTAAAGAAATTCTAAAAAGGTTTGAAATTGAATAATCAAAATATTTAATAATGCAATTTGCATCAATCTTACATGGGTGATGAAGCTAAAAAAGAAGGTGATCAATCTGGAAGTTTTGCTTTTCTAAATAAATTAATAATTGCTCTTGAACAAGGGGAATTGAAACTTCAAGAAGCATACAAGAAAAATAATCCTGAACAAGTTAAAGCAATTAAAGAATATCTTTTAAAAGTACAGAAAAAAATAGACGAGGAAACAAAATGAGTGGAAATACAGAAGAATTCAATAGATTAAAGGAAATAATTGAAAAAGAAAAAAAGATATGCAAAGAAATGACTGAACTCGCAGAATATATGAAGCACGCAGATGTTGGAGAACAAAGAATAATTGATTCTCAAGTTTCATTGTTGCAACAAAGTCTTAAGAAAGCTAATCAAGAAATTCCTTTTTTAATTGAAAAAATAAATCTTTTAAGAATTCCTGGTGCATCTGGAAGTGAAGTCAAAGAAAGCTTGCAAACTGTTAAACAAGATTTCACAGAAACTGCAAAAAGAATGGAAGAAAAAGCTGCTCTTGAAAGAAATCTCAAAAGTTTAGAAGCTTCCGATCCTAATAAAGAAAAGAAAGGGTATCCTTTGAAAGAGCTAAGACCTTCTGGTTTAGAAAAATTAACAATTAAAAGAATGAAGAAAAAAGAAAAAAAAGTAGAAAATAAAAAAGAACAAAAAGCAAGCCTTTATGTAAAAACTGCCAACAAATTATTTGGTAAAACTGCACAGAAATTTGTAAGTGAAAAAACATTTGAAACCATGGAAAGAGATTTGGTTAAAGCAAATCTTCAATTCACTGCAAGAAGTTATATTTCAACAATATTTCTTTCAACACTCGTTGCAGTGGGTGCAGGATTTTTAATTGCTTTGTTTTTCTTTTTTTTCAGTATAACTGCTGAACTTCCAATATTAATTAAAGCTACTGGAGATATTGGTGCTAAACTTCTTAGGTCATTTTTAATTATAATATTTGCTCCTGCTTTAACGTTTATTTTTATGTACACTTATCCAGGTTTAGAAAAAACAGCTACTGAAACAAGAATAGATGAAGAGTTGCCATTTGCAACAATACACATGTCAGCAATTTCTGGTTCAATGATTGACCCAAGTAAAATATTCTCAATTATGGTTATAACCCATGAATACCCTTATCTTGAAAAAGAATTCAAGAAGCTTATGAATGAAATAAACCTTTATGGATATGATTTCGTGAGTGCATTAAGAAACAGTTCTTATAACAGCCCGAGCAAGAAGCTTTCGGAATTGTTTAATGGACTTGCAACAACAGTTAATTCAGGTGGAAATCTTCCTGACTTTTTTGATAAAAGATCACAAACTTTGTTGTTTGAAAACAGACTTGAACAAGAAAAGAAAACTAAATCAGCTGAAACTTTTATGGATATGTATATAAGTTTGGTTATTGCTGCACCTATGATATTGATGATTTTACTTATGATGATGAAAATAAGTGGTTTAGGAATTTCTATGAGTACAAAAATGATAACTATTGTAATGGTAAGCGCAGTAACAATAATAAATATAATATTCTTAGGATTCCTTCAATTAAAGAGATAAAATGGAAATAAAAAAAGCACACTACATTGGAATGGGAGCAGCAGTGATAATAGTTGCACTTTCATTTTTATTTAAAGACACAAAATTATTTTTCTTTCTCGTTGGAATGGGTATTTTATCTGGAGTTCTTCCATTTGTTATTTCTTTGATAAATGAAACAAAAGAAGAAAATGAAAAAGAAGAAATGTTCTTGGAATTTACAAGAAATTTAGTTGAAAGTGTTAAAACGGGAACGCCTATAAGTAAAAGTATAATGAATTTGAAAGATAAAGGGTTTGGAGTATTAGGTGTTCATATAAAAAAGCTGGCGAATCAAATTTCTTTAGGTATTCCTTTGAATATGGCTTTGCAAACATTTGCTAAAGATGTTAACAATCAAACAGTTTCAAGAACAATTATCCTTATTGGGCAAGCAGAAAAAGCTGGAGGAGATATAGGAGAAATACTTGAAGCGGTTGCGGATGCTGTAAGTATTTCAGATAAATTAAAGAAAGAAAGAAAAGCAGCAATTTCCACACTTGTTGTTCAAGGATACATTATTTTCTTTGTGTTTATGATGATTATATTGATAATGCAGTATCAAATTCTTCCTATGGTATCAGGAATTTCTGATTTAGGAAGTTCTGGTTTGGGAGGAAGCATTGGAGGAATAGGGGTTTCTGCTGGGGCGGTTGATGAAGGAGATATTTCTGATTCATTCTTGTATTTATTGTTGATACAAGGCTTCTTTACTGGTTTAACTGTAGGTAAATTAGGAGAAGGTGGAGTTAAAGCAGGAATAAAACACTCTTTCGCTTTGATGGTTATTTCTTTTGTAGTTTCAGCAGGTGCAAATATAATATTAGGCGGACCTGCAACACCTGCGCCTTGAAATTAAAAAGATAAAGCTTTTAAAGAATATCCTCCTAAAGTAATTATGTCAAAACTTTTAAAAGAGTTCGGTGAATTTTTAAAAGAGTACAAGGTGATTGGATTGGCTGTTGCACTGGTAATTGGTTTGGCTTCAGTAGCTCTTATCAATGCAGTTGTAGACAACCTTATCATGCCTTTGATTACTCCGTTTATTCCAGGTGGAGCTTGGCAAACCGCAGTATTTACAATCGGTCCGATTGTTATAGGCTGGGGAGCACTATTGGGAGCTATAATTAATTTTGTTATTATAGCCTTTGTAGTTTTCTTGATTGCTAAGTATGCTTTGAAAGAAAAGAAAGTTACCAAGAAATAAACAAATTTATTCTTTTTTATTTTATTTTTTTAATCTTTACTAGCAGGTTTAAAGCTTTGAGTGCGCTTTTTTCTTTGTCTTTTATTTCAAGCATAACATCAAAATCTAAATCTTTAATTTGAGTTATTGTTTTTTTGAAGTCATTGAGATCAATTGAATAAATATGCTTGCCTTTTCTTTCTCCTGGTGATTGACTGCTGTAATCTGTCATTAAAATTCCATCTTTTGATTTCCAAGTTGAAGAAGCTATTTTCACGGCTTCATTTATTGATTCTTTGTTGTTGAGGCATTCATGATGAAAAAAATCAAAAATCACAGGAATGCCTGTTTTTTTGCTTATTGAAACACAATCCTTTAAAGAAAACATTCTTTCATCATTTTCTATTGCCAATCTTTTTTTAATGAAATCTGGAAGTTTAATGTAATTGTCAATGAATCTTTGTATTGCTTCGGGTTTGTTGTTGTAAACTCCTCCCACATGAATCTGCACTTTTGCTGTTTCATCTAATCCCATTAAATCTAAAACCTGACAATGATATTCCAATTCTTTTATGCTTCTGTTAACTATGTCTTTATTTGGGCTGTTAATTAAAACAAATTGATCTGGATGCATTGATATTCTGAAATTGTTTTGTTTTATGAAATCTCCAATTTTTTTGAAGTCGTTTTTGAAAAACTCTTGCCAATTGAATTGATTAATTGGATGAGAAGCAAAAGGAACCAAAGGAGAACCTATTCTGAAAAACAAAAGATTGTTTTGTTTGTTGAATTCCAATATTTTGTACAAGCAATCAAGATTATTTTTAACTTTGATTTTCAAAGTTTCTTCAGTATAAGAATTAAGTCTGAAGGTTGAATTGGCAGTGCATCCTATTGAATTGTTTATGCAAGGATAACCTATTTTCATGAAACAATTAAATTTTAATTGTTTTTAAAGATAAACCTTGTAGAACAATTAAAAAGAAAGCACAACTTTTTCATCAAGTATTATAACATTTTTTATGCTTTTAACATTCAAATAATTTACAATTATTCCCTTATTTGAAGAATTATATTTATTGTTTAAAGTTATAATTAAACTATGAATTTTTTGTTTTCCTAGTACAACTTCTTTAACTTTACCTATCAAAGAACCATCTGAACTGTAAACTTCTTTGTTTAAAAGTTCACTTACTGTGTTTTGGAAAGTGTTTTTGTTTGAAAATTTGAAATGTTTACCCAATAACAAAATACCTCCAAAAAGCAAAATCAAAGACAAAACTACAAAAAACATTGGATTGATTATTCCTCCGGTTCCTATGAAATTTCCTGTTATTCCTGCTTTATTGATGATCGGAGGTGCAAATAAAAGAGGAACAAGAACCATTAATCCAATAAACATTGTTTTATTTATTTGTTCGTAGAACTTGATAACTTTAGGATAAATGCTGTTTTTATGGCTTCCACGAGGCATTAAATGATAAATTTGTTTTATCCCTCTATATTTCCTTCTTGCTTCATTTACTTTTCCTTGTTGTAAAAGAATCATCCCTTCTTTAAGGTTGGATTCAATTAATTCTGTTCCTTTATCTCTTGATTTTTTTCTTACTGCAAAAATCAAAATTAATAATACAACTATAACACAAAGAAGCAAAACAACAAGAAATGCTAAATGATAATTTATTTTCTCGAAAAACTCTGTGTATTTGTTTTCTTTGAAAGAAGGACTAACTACCCTTTCATTGATTACTTTGAAATTCTGTTCTGCAAATGCTCTTTGAAGATTTCCATAGATTGCATCAACTCTTAAAGTGTATTCTCCATCAGAAAGCTTCAAACCAGATAACTCTTTTTCATAATACAAATTTCCTTGAACTGCAAGAGTTTCTATTTCACTGAATATTTCCCAATCTTCTTCGTTGATGATTGAATATTTCAAACTGACATCTATTTTTTCAACACCCATTGTTTCTGTGAGATTTACTTTGAAAATTAAATTTCCTGGTTGAGTGCTATTTATTTCATTTAAATATAAAATTACATCAAACAATGCAATTGAACAATTCATTGTTTCTACGGGCCTGTTTTGAGTTCCATTACATGAACCTAGGTTAACACATTCCCTGGTTTGTTTTCCATTGGAACAAACACTCCAAGGAGTACAATCCCAAAGATAAGTGCAAGGAGGATCTACGATTATTTCTTGTGGTTCTTCCTCTTCTTCGTCATCATCATCTCCTCCTGTGCTTCCTCCCCCGCTTGGAGGTTGTTCGTAAACATTGAAATAATCCAATACGCTTGAGATTGCACCTGTTGAACTATTTGCATAGAAAGTGATGTTGTATCTTCCTATGATTCCTGCTGTGTAATAACTGTAATCATTGTTTGTTAATTCAATTCTTTCAACAACTGAATCTGGACGAGTAATATTTGCCCAAACACTTTCATAATTCAAAGCCGAGATATACAATCTTATGTTTGAAACAGCATAAGATGTTTTAGGATAAACTGAATAAGAAGATATACTAACTGTTCTGTGATAAGGAGTATCGCTAAAGAAACCTATATTTGTGATGTATTCATCGCTATCTGCATTTCGTGTTGTTCCTCTTGCTTCAGTTATTGAAATTGCTTGATAATTATCTGAAGAAGCGGATGTTGCTGCTAAACCTGTTCCGAATCTTCCAACAGAATAATTTGAAGAAGTTGCATTTATTGCAAAGACTGAAGTTAAACTAAAGATTATAAAAAGCAAGCTAATAAAAACTGCAACTAAAAATAAAATATCCTTTCTTCTCATTTTAACCTACTTTTATCCAACCTCCCGATTGCATGAATATTGTTTGTCCAGTTGAAGGATATTCAAGATTTGAAGTTGAAACTGTTGCATTGAATCTTGTTTCACCTTCTCCAATGAAAGTTATATTTCCTGTTCCTAAATCACAATTAGTTGTAATGTTGCAATAATTAGACATATCTAATTCCCAATTTAAATTTAATCCAGGACAAGCACAAGATGTTTCACTTAAGATTATATTTGAAAATACATTTTGCAAAGTTGTTAAATTATATGTTGTTGAGTTTGTGGAATATCCACTCTTTGTAACATTAACTGTGTGAGGAGTTGAATATGTTCTTGTTCCACCCGTATTAACATATTCAGTAATCTCCTGTCTGGTTATATCTCCGGTTGAATTTGATAACTCAGAATAAATAAATTCTGAAGATGAATTATAAATTGTAAGATTTGCATTTTCAATTGCTGTTTGATTTGCATATGAAACATTTGCATCGAAATACCATTTTCTTATTAACTCGTTTCCTGATTCAATTGTTTCTTTGGAAATATTATAAGAACAATTTATGAAAGTGTTGTTAACAGATGTATCTTCGAGGTAAATATTATAATTTGTTCCAAATGTTTCTACACAATTATAAAAAAGATTATTTTCAGAATTTGAAAGAGAATATCCTGTATCTCCTGAAACATTATTTTCTCTTAAAATATTATTTGAAGAATTATAAATATATATCGCATCGTGATCAGTAGAAAATATAGCGTTTCTAATCAAAGAATTATTGCTCGAGTTTGAAAGACTTACTCCAATTCCCAAATAAGCAAGCACAGTATTATCTATTATTACATTATAACTATTATTGTTTCCTCCAGAATATAATGAGATACCTGAACCTCCAGAAGCAGTTACATTGTTCTTAGAGATTGTATTATTGAAATTAAAATAGTATAACCCTATAGCTATGGTATAAGCAGTTATTGTATTTTCGCTAAAAGTATTATTATTTCCTGTAAAATAAACCCCAAATGATCCTGAAGCATTTATTGTGTTGTTGAATATATTCGAATTGTCAATTCCATTTAAGTAAAATGTTCTAGAATCTCCAGAAATATAATTATTCAGAATGGTATGATTATTTCCAGATATTGAAAGGGCATAATCATCTAAAGACGATATAGTATTATTAAATAAAAATATATTGGATGATGAATACTGGAAACTTAAACCACTACTTGAATTTGAATAAAATCTATTAGAAGAAATATTCAATGAAGTTGGACCTTGCCAATAAACTGCATCGCTATTACTTGTGTTTATGAAATTATTAAATAGTATGCTATTATCTGCTTCATCAACAAAAATTGCATTTCTGTCTGCGCCTGCTTGGTTGCTCCAATTACCATCTAAGATATTACAATTCTTTATAGTGAAATTTTCATTATAAAATGAATAAATTCCATAAGTGTTTGCACTTCCATTAATTGA
>CAYWFA010000026.1:0-7829 GCA_964457815.1 Candidatus Woesearchaeota archaeon | reverse complement strand
AGGTGATAATAAATGCAATACTATGAACTATTTAAATGTTTCGTTTCTGTTACTCTTTAAAAATGACAGCCAGTGGTAAACATAGAGTAGTAATTAATTTTTTAATAGTCCTTTTATAATTGCGAAATCATTATAAAAGCATTAACCACTACTTCCAATAACTAACCACTACCCAATATATAGTGAACGTTTATAAAACTTTATATAAGTAAAAATACTTGAATTAAAATGGAAAAAAAAGGTGAATTTTTCAATAATCCGTTAAGTTCTTTGAATCCAATAAGCCCTCCAAATGTTTCTCAAGTTTCACCTCTTATAAAAACAAATGTAAAACAAGAAGAGATACAAGATTTGCTTTTCAGCAAAGAAATAGGGTGGAAAGATATTATTTACGACTTGATAAATACAGAACAATTAGATCCTTGGGACATTGATTTAAGTATATTAACAGAAAAATACTTTCAAAAAATACAAGAAATGGAAGAAAGAAACTTTTTTATTTCCAGCAAAGTACTTTTAGCTGCATCTTTGCTTTTAAGAATAAAATCAGAAATACTTTTAAGTAAATACATAAAAAGCATAGACGAAATTCTTTTTGGAAACAAAACAGAACTAAAAAAACAAACTTTCGAAAGAATTGAATTGGAAGACGAAATACCAGAATTAATCCCAAGAAGTCCTCTTCCAAGATTCAAAAAAGTTACTCTTAAAGAGCTTTTAGAATCCTTAAATAAAGCAATAATAACTGAAAACAGAAGAATAAAAAAAGAAATTGTAAATAAAAATGCTTTAAGAGAAAGTTCAATTTCCTTGCCAAAAAGAAAATTCAGTATAAAAGACAAAATAATTGAAATAACAAAAAAACTCGAGATGCATTTCAAGTCCAAACAAGAACATAAAAAAATAACATTCACTGAACTTGCAGGAGAAAACAGAGAAAAAAGAATAGAACATTTCTCTCCTTTATTGCATCTTGAAAATCAAAAAAAAGTGTGGTTGCATCAACAAAGTCACTTTCAAGAAATTCACATTTGGGAAAAAGAAAGTTATTGGAAAAATATGGGAGATCCATTCAAAGAATTGATAACAGACTTAAAAGAAGGAACATATGATGAAATATCTGAAGCAGAATTCATAAAATTTGCAGAACAAGATGAAAAAGAAGAGGAAGAAGAACTTGAAAGAAAAACAAAAAAATCCAAACTCAAAGAAAGCAAAGCAAAACAACAAGCAGAAGAAGAGGAATTTCAATAAATGAGTAAAAAAATAAAATACAACAAACACACTATAAAATTATATTACTCCAGCGACTCTCTTTGCAAAATATGTTTAAATGATTCATACACTCTTCAAGTTAAAGGGTATAGCAAAGGAAAAAATTATTCTCAAGTTGAACAAGAAGCGCAACTTTATTTGATAAAAAATGCGGAATCAAAAAAACCAAATCTTAAATTAAATAAAATTGTTGGAATACAACAAAAAATAAACTATGACCAAGAAAATGATGGTCTTGTAAAAATAATTCTCAGAGGTCTTGCCGTTTTCAAATAAACTTAAAAACAAGGATTAATTAACAAAAATATGAAACTAGCTTCTTTATTTTCGGGTGGAAAAGATTCAGTTTATGCGACTTACCTTGCAAAAAAACAAAAACATGAAATAGTTTGTTTGATAACTCTTCTTTCAAAAAACAAAGAATCTTACATGTTTCATACTCCAAGCATAAAAAAAACCCTTTTTCAGGCCGAATCAATGAATATTCCTTTAATTGTTCACAAAACCGCTGGAGAAAAAGAAAAAGAATTAAAAGATTTGGAAAATGCAATAAAAAAAGCAATAAAAAAATACAATATTCAAGGAATTGTAACAGGTGCACTTCATTCAGAATATCAAGCTTCAAGAATACAAAAAATATGTGATAATTTAAACATAAAATGTTTGAATCCCTTATGGCATAAACAAGAAATACCTTATTTAAATGAATTATTAAAAGAAAATTTCAAAATAATAATTATAGGTGTTTTTGCTTATCCCCTAGATAATAGCTGGCTTGGAAGAATTATCGATAAAAAATTTATTGAAGAAGTTGAAACACTAAAAGAAAAATACAAGATTCATCCTGCAGGAGAAGGAGGAGAATTTGAAACCTTTGTTTTAGACTGCCCTTTATTCAAAAAGCCCTTGAAAATAAAAAATCATAATGATTTTAAAGAAGGAAAACATAGTTGGAGAAGAGAAATAGAAATAATATAAAATGTTAAACTTAATACATTATTTACTAATTGCACTGGGATTGAACTTGCTTATGTTTCTATTTGCATATAAATTCAAAACAGATAAACTAACAGATATCTCTTATGCTCTGACTTTTATATTTCTTGCATTACTCAGCTTTTTTACGAAAGAATTCTCAAATTTCAAATTAATATTGCTTTTAATGCTCCTTCTCTGGGCATTTAGAATAGGAATATTTCTTTTTATACGAATAGGAAAAATAAAGAAAGATAGAAGATTTGATGGAATAAGAGAAAATTTCTTTAAATTTTTCATGTTTTGGTTTTTACAAGGAATCACAGTATGGATAGTTCTTCTCCCTTCTTTAATGTTTTTCAATTCAGGAACACAAATAAGTTTAATCACGTGGATAGGATTTGCGGTATGGTTTATTGGATTAGCTATTGAAACTCTTTCAGATTTACAAAAATATCAATTCAATAAAAACAATAAAAAACAAAAATGGATATCAACAGGATTGTGGAAATATTCAAGACACCCTAATTATTTTGGGGAAATACTTTGTTGGGTAGGAATTTATTTTTTCACATTCAGTTCCTTGTCCACGATACAAAAAATATTTTCTATTAACAGTCCTTTATTTATTTCAATATTATTAATATTCATAACAGGATTACCTAAATTAGAAAAATATGCTGATAAGAAGTGGGGAAAGCTAAAGGAATATCAAAAATACAAGAAAAAAACAAGTATTCTAATACCTTGGTTTCAAAAAAAATAAAACCTTCTAAAAATCCAATTTATACACTACTTTTTAATGAAAAACAGACTTTAATAACTACCTTTGCTATGTTATCTCATCATAATTAATTACTAAAGAGGTAATTGATGGGGGAAAAGAATCGGTTCTAGAATTTCAATATGAAACCGTTCAGAAACTCTAGAAATCGAGCAATCTTATTAGTTGTAGCTTTAGCTTTATTAATCATCGTAATTTTTTCTTTATTGAAAGTTTTTGAATTTCAAGAAACAGGTTTTGCAAGTTTGAACACTCCAGATCAAGAAAACAATCTTCAAGACAATACAGAAATAATTCTTGAAAATCAAAACACTGAAGAAAATCCCATTAATTCCATACCCGAATACGACTACATTGAAATAAATGAAAGCTTCCCAGATTTGATTTATCCGTCTAAAAAATCTTCAAACAAAAAGTCTTCTGGAAGTTCATTTGATTTTGGAAACCCAAACAATAATCCAAGTAATTCAGAAGAAAACCCCAACAATCCTGAAGATAACCCTGATAACTCTCAAGAAAACAATGAAAATCCAATAAACCTGAAAAAGAAACTCTCAAAAAAACCTTTTAACTTGAACTTGAAAAAAGATGGAATAGAAATTTCTGAAGGACAAGAATTTCAAGGAAAAGTAAGATTAAGTTTAGAAAAACCAAATAAAAAAATAGCTGCATTTGACATTAACTTCAATGAAGATGTTGATTTATCAGATATCATTGCTGATTCAGATTTCATTCTTGGAAAATCTTACATGCACTCCGCTTCAGGAAAGCTTGAAAACATTGATTTATATGTTCCAATTCAAGAAGGAGACATTGCAGTTGTAGTGTGTTCAAATGCAGACAGCTACGATGAAATTTATTACGGCTGTGGAAGTAATCCAGATATAACAAAAGAAGAATTACTTTACCTCTCGGGACCAAGAGTTGAAAGAAGTGAAAATGGTTTATACTTCATTGTTCATGGAATAACTGGAACTGGAGCAACAGGAGTTAATGTAACAGAAATAAACAGCACAAGCCAGATTCCTAGTGAACCAGGAAACATAACTGCTTTTGCTGGAAACATCACAGAAATAACAACTCCAGAAGGAATAGGAAAAACCCAAGCCTGGGCAGGTTATTTTGGAAATGCATCTGGTACAATAATGTTGGCAGATAGTTCAGATAATGTTATGTATAATTGGAGTTTAGCTTCTCCTGAAGGAGAAATATTCGCATCTATAAATAACTCGATTTTATGGGACAATATTCAATGCTTTAATTTTACAGCAGCAGGAACCTATCAAGATGAAAGTGGAAATGGAGGAACAACAAGCCTTTACGGGAAAAACCTTACCCAATTGGAAACAGAATACAACATAAAAACCGATGATTTAGACGGAGTAGATGAAACCTTTTACTTATATGGCTTAGGAACTCACAACACCTTTTATGTTAATTCCAAAGAATTCACAGAAGGAGAATGCTGGAACACAAGAATACTTGATTGGACAGGATTTGGACAAGACAACCATTTCGAAGAAGTTCTCTTATATGAACCCACAACTTCAAGTGTGGTCTTTACAGCATTACTAAATCAAGATGTTCTTGGATTTGACAATAGAACCCATGATTTTGAAATGATTGTCCTTGAAGACGGCCATTTAACAGACACAACAGTAACAACTTATTACTTTTACGCAGTAATGTTCTAAAAACAATCTTTTTTAACCATTAAATCCTTTAAATAATATGGGAATATTCAAATTTTTAGGAAAATTGCTGAAAGAACAAGATAAAGAAGTTGAAACAGAAATAATTCAAAAAGAAATTACTTTTTCTGAACTAGAAGAATCACTTAAACTAAAAGAAAAAGAAATAAAAGAAAAAGAAGAAAATCTAACGTCCATTGTAAACAATAAAATCGATGAATTCGTAAGAGAAATAAAAGAAAAAATAACAAATGTAGAAAAAGTAGATATAGAAGCAAAAGAAAAAAATGACAAAGTAAGATCAATAGTTCAAGAAGGAAGAAAAAAGTACATTGAGTTTCTTGAAAGATTAATAGATAATTTAGAACAATCCAAAAAAATATTTGAATTCAACAATCAAATAGAAAAAATAAACTCCTCATTTTTAAAATTCGGTGAAAGCTCAAATAAAAGTTATGAAAGAGCCACAATACTCATAGGCAAAGAAATGGGGGTGATTAAAGAATCTCTAAAGAAGTTCTCAAGTGAAATACTGGCATTATTCAAAGAAAATAAAGATATAATAAACGAAAAGAAAAAAATAAACCTGATTAAATCAAAAAAAGATGAAAACGCAGAAATAAAAGAATCTTTATTAAAAATAAAAAATGAAATAAAAATATTTGATGAAAAAATAAAACAAAATGAACAAGAAAAAATCCATCTTTCTAAAGAAATAGATGAAATAAAAAAAAGCAAAGAACATCTTGAGAATATTAAACTTCAAGAAGATATCAAATTAAAAGAAGAGGAAATAAAGAATGAAATATCGGAATTAAGGCAGCTAATAGATTTCAAAGCTCTTTCAAATTTCTTTCATATATTTGAAGACAGAATGAAAATAGTAAAACTCTACAAAGATAACTTTGCATCAGAATTCAATGAAGATAAAGGGAAGATGTTAATTGGGTTGCTAAATGAATCGAAAACAAATAGCGATAAAATAATAAAAAAAATAGAAAGCATCTCAAACAAAGAAAAGAGTATAAATGAAAAAAAAGAAATGATAAAAGAAGACAAGATTAAACCTGTTTTATCAGATATTGAAAGAACACGAGAAAAAATAGAAAATCTAAAAAATGAAAAAGAATGGGCTGAAAAGAAAAAATCAGAGCTAACAGAGAAAGAAGAAAAGAACACAGAAGATATAAAAGAAAAATTAAAAAACTTGAATATTGTATTAATTCAATAAAAAAAATTTATATACCTAATTACATTCAAAAGAAACATGAAGAAAAAAATAAGTTTAAAAGAAAAGAGGAAAAAAGAGGGGATAATAATAAATGAATTCATATCCTTTGGGAATAAAAAATCAGTTTTCTGGTCAATAACTCTTGCAGTAATAATTCTGACAATCCTAGGAATATCATTAACCCCCGAAAACAGAAATATTATCCGATATTTCAGTTTAATCTGGATAGTTGAAGCAATATACATCTGGATTTACCTTGAAACCAAAAAAAGATATAACTTCAAATAAATTTGAACTCTTCAAATTATTTATAAATAAGTCTTTCTTAAATTTTCTATGGATGAAAACCACTTTATGCTTATCTCATTAGATGATTCAAAATCAAAAGCAATAGCTGACGTATTAGGAAGCAAAACTTGCAAAAAAATAATTTCTTATCTTTCTGAAAAAAAAGAAGCAAGTCAAAAGGATTTATCTGATGCATTAAATATTCCTATGAACACTTTGGATTACAACGTAAAAAAACTTCTTGATTCGGGTTTTATACAAAAAAGAAAAGAATTTTTCTGGAGTAAAAAAGGAAAAAAGATTGTAATGTATGAATTATCAAATAAATCGATAGTAATTTCTCCAAGGAAGCCAAATTCTGAAAAATTCAAATCAATTATCCCGGCATTTATACTTACAGCTGCTGGAACGTTTGCTGTATGGACTTATGAAAAAATAAAGTACACTGTAAACTATTCCAAAGAAAATTTGATTTATCCTGCAGTGGATTCAATAGAACAACATTCACAAGAAATATTTTTAAAAGGAGCAGATGTTGCTTCCTCAGCCACAGCCTCATCTGATTACACCTCTTTAGCAACATCTGCCCCTGCTTTAATCTGGCCCTGGTTTTTAGCAGGAGCTCTTCTAGTTACACTCATATTTTCAATTGTAAATTGGAAAAAACTTTAATTAAATATATGAAGAATATTGAAAGGAGGTAAAAACAAAAAATATGGCAAAAAACAACGCAATAATAATAACTTCAATAATTGCAGGAGTTGTATTGATAATTGCACTTTTAGCTTTAAACACTTTCAACTCTGTTGTTCCATCTTCAAAAAACAGTGTAACTGTTCAAGGAACTTCAACCATAAAAGCAATGCCGGATTTGGTTTCAGTATATATTACGATACAAACTAATGGAAGTACAAGTGCTGAAGCAACAACTGAAAACACTAAAATCTATGACAATTTAGTTGAAGAACTAATACTAGCTGGCTTTGAAGAACAAGACTTGAAAACAGAAAGTTTCAGTGTTTATGAAAATAGTTACTGGGATTCTAAAGATCAAAGAAGCAAGAAAGATGGATACATTGCAAATCATTATTTGAAAGTTGAACTTGAGTCTGAAGATATGAATAAAGTATCAAAAGTAGTTGATGCAGCGGTTAAAGCAGAAGCTGGAATAAGTTACATAAACTTTGAACTTAGCAGATCTTCTCAAAACGAATATAAAGCTCAAGCATTAAAACAAGCTTCAGAAGATGCAATGATAAAAGCAGATTCAATTGCTTCAGGATTCAACAAAGAAGTTGGAAAACTTATATCGGTTCAAACAAGTGACTTCGGATATTATCCTTGGAATGTTTATTCTGCTAGAAGTGTTGGCGGAGCATACATGGAAGAAGACGCTGTAATGGCAAAAGAAGCTGCAATGAGTATACAACCTGGAGAAGAAGAAATTTATGCTTCAGTAACTGCAACTTTCCAGATAAAATAAATCTATTTTTTATTTTTATTTTCTTATTTTATCTTCTTTTTCTACTATCGTAGGTTCTTTTCTGGTGTAGCTTTCTACCATCGTAGGTTCTTTTCTAAAGAA
>CAYWFA010000025.1:0-8258 GCA_964457815.1 Candidatus Woesearchaeota archaeon | reverse complement strand
CCTCTTTCTTTTCTTAAATTTCTTTCAATATCTTTAACAACTCTTTCAATATTACTTGTATCTACCTTGGCAACAATCCGATTATACGGTAAACTGGTATTTACATATAATTCTTCCATGAAATCGTTTGTTACGTATATCTGAGCATCATCAGGTGCACTTCCTACAGCTTCATAAAATCCAACTATCTTAACTTTCTCTCCATTCAACATTATATTTTCATTTAATTCATAGGGCTTAGAAAATATTTTATCCGGTAAAAGATAATTATATCCTAAAACAACCCCCTTATCTCCAGGCTGCAATTGTCTTCCAGCGTAAATATCAATATTAAAAACATCAAGTATCAAAGGTTTTTTTGGGTCATATCCAACAATAGAAACATATTTTTTAACTCCACTTTTTTCAACTTCAGCGCTCTTGAAATAAATCCCGGTTGCAGAATAAACCCCAGAAGTGGTTTCAACAACATGAACTTCATCTTCTGAAAATGCAAATGTATCATCTAAACCTCCAAACCCCTTTGGTTGAATTAAAACTTTATCAGCAGAAGAAGCACTTGACATCTCTTCAATGTAATTAAATAATCCCAATCCAAAACTAACAAAAATAAAAATAGTTGTAATTCCTGCAAGAATAGAAATAATTGTGAATGCACTTCTTGTTTTTCTTTGTTTTATGTTCCTTAAAGAATAATTAATTGATTCTCTTGATATCATCTTAACCTCTCAGTGCCTCAACTGGATTTTGTTTAGCTGCTCTCATAGCAGGAAGAATTCCTGCAAATGCCCCTATCAAAAAACTTCCCAATAAAGCAAAAAATATCAAATAAACACTTATCTGAGGTTGAACTTCAGCTCCAATAAAATTATTTATTCTAACAATCCCAAAATATCCCAAAGCAACACCAAATAAAACTCCTATAGCTCCCCCTATTAATCCTAAAACTCCTGACTCAACAAAAAACTGCATAAATATTTGGTGATTTGTTGCCCCAATAGCTTTCATTATTCCAATTTCTTTTCTTCTTTCAAGAACAGAAGTTGTCATAGTGTTGATTATCCCTATCGCTCCTACAAAAATAGAAATAGAAGCAACAATAACAATGAAAATAGTTATTGCGTTCAAAATACTATTAACTTGCTCTAAAGAAGCTTCTGGTGTAGAAACAGTGAAATCTTCTTCTCCAACTTTAACGTCTCTTAATCTTCTAAGCAACTTTTCAATGTCTTCTTTTGTTTTATCTATTTCTTCTTTGTCTCTTGGAAGAACAGCAATAAAATCCCATTCTTCTATAGCCCCATATAAACTTTCTATATCTCTTTCATTCATAAAAACAATATTATCAAAAATAAAACTTCCTTTTTTTTCTACAATTCCAATAACTTCAAAATCCCTACCTTGAATGTTAACTTTATTTCCAGGAACAACTTCTCTTTCTAAACCGACTTTATCAACATAAAAATTATATCCCAACAAAACCTTTCCCGAGTCTCCATCTTCAAGCAATCTTCCTGCAATTGTTTTAGCTTCAATCTGTTGATAAAGAACATCTCTATCGTCTCCGGAAGGAATATTCGTTGCATATCCAAAAATGGCTTTATTGTTGAATTCCAATCTTCCAGCAACTATAACCCTACCCACTGCAGCTTTAACACTGCTAAGTTTTTCAATTTCTTGTAAATCTCTTTGAGTAAGAGGTGTAACTTGTCCTGTTCCAGGAGGTCCAAAACCATTCCCTGCTCCTTCAACAGTTATCAATTCAGTTGCCGAAACTCCAAATTGAGAACTTACAGCAGTCTTGAGTCCTCCACTTAAAGTTATCAAAGAAACAACAGCAAGAATACCAATACAAATTCCCAAAAGAGTTAAATAACTCCTTATTCCTTTCTTTTTCAAATTTCTATATGCAAGAACAAAATAATTCATTTTACTTTTTCCTTTCTTTAGTAACTTTCTCTACTTTCCCATCTTTAAGCCAATAAATTGTATGCGCATATTTTTTGGCTAATTCAGGAGAGTGAGTAACAAAAACAATTGTTCTTCCTTCTTTATTCAATTCAGTAAGAAAATCCATAACTTTTAATCCAGTTTGAGTGTCTAAATTACCTGTAGGTTCATCTGCAAGAATAACTTCGGGGTCATTAGCTAAAGCACGTGCAATTGCAACTCTTTGCTGTTGTCCTCCAGAAATTTCATTGGGATAATGATCTTTCCTATCCCCCAATTCAAGCCTTTGAAGTATTTTATCTGCCTTTTCCTCTCTTTCATACTGTGGAACTCCCTGAAGAGTCATAGGCAAAACAACATTTTCAAATACAGTGAGTGTAGGTATTAAATTGAATTGTTGAAAAATAAATCCGATATTTTTTCCTCTTACCTGAGCAAGTTCAGATTCATCCAACAAAGATATATCCTCCCCATCAAGAAAAATATGTCCTTTTGTAGGCATATCTAAACTTCCGATAAGGTTCATTGCTGTAGATTTTCCGGAACCTGAAGGACCCATAACTGCAACAAAATCTCCTCTTTGGATATCTATACTAACATCGTCAACTGCTTTAACAACACTCTCTCCCATATGGTAATGTTTAGCAACGTTTCTAAGATGAATCACTGTTTTATTTGAGTTTATCTCTTTTTTCATAAATAAAAAATAAGAATATCATTAATAAACCTTACCAAACAAATCCAACCAAAAGATTTATAACAAAGAAAAGTGCAAAAGCAACATGGCAAAAAAATCACTTAAAACAATAGCAATCTTAGCATTATTTGCAATACCTCAACCAATAAACGAAAGTTATTCTCCTAGATTAAAAAAATTAGAAAATATAAATGCTTTTGAAATTTCTGAAAAAGAAAAAACAAAATTAAGATACAATCTTATTGAATTAAATGAAGATATAAAAGCAATTCAAAGAAAAAAAGATTTTCTTTCTATGAGATTAAACGAAAAAGATATCTCAGACAGTCTTAAAAATAATTACACAAAAAAATTAAATGAAACCAACAAAGAATTAAAAAAATATTATTCAAAAAAAGATTCTATATACAACTTACTTAAGAAATAATTATTGTCTTGATTTTATAAAATCCTTAAGTAAATTAAATATTTCTTTCTGTTTATTTGGAAGGAAAGTAATTGAACCTGCATTTTTATGTCCTCCCCCTTCAACAAAAGCTTCAGGTATTTTTTCATCAAGATATTTTATAAGTTCATGAACTGAAAAATTAGCCCCATTCGTAGCCCTAAGAGTCATTGCAGTTGCCATAACTCCAACAGTAACTAAACTTGAAATTTCTTTTTCAACTTGAAGAGAATCGTGAAGCATACCCACAATTCTTCCAGGTTTAGGAAAAAATCCAAATCCAGGAAAAAATTCTTCAAAATGCAAAAATTGAAGATGCACCTTTCCTAATTTGTCTACTTTAGAATTTGCTTTACCGATTTTAAATCCTTTCTCATCTAAAGATTTAATATAAGGTGCCATTAAATCCACAAGTTGTTTTTGTTTAGACCTTGGCTCTCCAAATAAAACTTCAATGTACTCTCTTGCTTCCATGAATTTAACTTTAGAAGAAACATATTCAATAACCAAAGAAATATCTGAAATCAATTGTTTTGTGTATCCTTGAGATTCCGCAATTTTCATATATCTTTCCATTAATTCAAAATCTCCTATGTCAATTCTGTCTGCAAAACCTGCCAAAGCTGGAATTTGTTCAATATTTTTAACCTCAGGATTTATGAATCTTGCAAATTCTGCACACAACATGCCTGCAGAAAAACAAGAACCATCTTCTTCAACCAAAAATGGGTTTATATGAACTAAAACTTCCTGAGAAACAACATCTTGTTCAAAATAATGATGATCAATAACAATGAAATCTGCTCCATGAACTTTTCCTTGTTTAATACCCATTAAATCTTCTGGAGAAGAACCATTATCTGCAATTATAATCAAAGGCATTTTATTGGAATGCTTTGCAACATTTCTAAGAGAGTTTGCCATATCTCTTATGGAATCGTCAATTTCATAAAAAGGGGCAGCACAAGGAGCTCTTGTGAAAAATTCCCATGCAGCTTTTTCAGAGCTGTGTTGTTTTTCAATTAAAGGTAAAATAGCTCTTTCAAGAGCAAAACCTGAACTATATCCATCTGTATCATTATGGTGTCTTACAATTATAGGCCTATCTTGTATTACAGCCATTCTTATTTGAGTTGCTGCTTCAATGAATTTATCTTTAAGTTTGTTTAAAACAATGCTTTCAATTAAAAAATCAGGAGGAATTACTTTAGCCCTTTCCTTTTCAATTTCTTTCATACCTTCAAGAAAATGTTGTTTGTTTGCTTCATCTAAAACACTAATTGATTTGATTTCTCCTTCAATTTCTCCTTGAAATTCTCCTATTTCAACTGTTGCTCTCACAATTAAACCTTCAACTATTTCAGGATGAGCTCTCACTCCAGGTTTAACAAATCCTTTAAGAGAAAGATTTCCAGTTCCATCTGAAACAACAAAAACAGTGGGTCCACCTGTTTGAACAACTTTGTTGACATAACCCTTCAAAGAAACAACTTCTTTTACTCCTGTTATTTCTGAAATCTTTCTTTCAACAGATCTAACTGAAGGCATTTTACTTCCACCAAACTTTGATTTAGAATTAAAGTTGCTTTGTTTGTTTTTTTTGTGATTTTGCTTTATATTCTTTTTTGACTTGTTCATAATAATTTAAATTCCTCTGTTTTATCTTAATCAAAAACAATAATAACGCATCGTTTAAAAAGCTTCTGTATATGAAATTTTAAAACATCAAAACGAATGATTTAAAAACCATTTTTCAATCTAAATATCATGCCATTCAAAATAAATATTGGAACAAAACAAGGAAAAACTTACAAGTTGGAAACAGAATCAGAAGCATTGGTAGGAAAAACTCTTGGAGAAGTAATCCAAGGCAAGGATGTCTCTCCCTCTCTTGATGGTTATGAATTTCAAATAATGGGAGCAAGTGATTTATCTGGTTTCACAGCAATGAATGAAGTTGAAGGAATTGGATTAAAAAAAGTTCTTTTAAGCTATGGCAAAGGTATGCATAAACGTCCAAAAAAAGAAGGAAAAAAGAAAAGATCAAATTCAACACCTGGAGGACTGAGATTAAGAAAAACAGTAAGAGGTAAGGTAATCTCAAATGCAATAGTTCAAATAAACTTGAAGCCTACAAAAGAAGGCTCAAAAAAGCTTTCAGAAATATTTCCAGAACAAAACAAAGCTGAAGCACCTGCTGAATCAAAATAAAATGAGTAAAAGAAAAAATAAAATCAACAAAAAAACATTATTAACTCTTGCAGAATCTCAATTAGAAGAAGAATTTGCTCCCATAGAATCTACTTCCGATTCAAACATTTCTGAGAATAATGAAATAGAGATTAAAAAAGAAAATTACAAACAAATAGAACCCTTGTACAATAAAGTAAGGGATAAAGGAGATTGGGAATTTGATATATCTGAAGTAACTCCTTTAAAAAAAGTGGAGTGTGTCGGTCTTTTCAAAAAATTATCAAATGGACTTACTCCTTATGAATTAATGTATGGAAAGCAAGACAATGATTTTGCTTATAACTTTGACTGAAACTCTTAAAACCCAAACCTTTTTTAATTAACTTATTCTGACATTTTCATGACAAAAACAGAAAATATTCCTGAAATAAATGTAGGGGTTGTTGGACACATCGACCATGGAAAAACCACTCTACTTAGCAAACTAACTGGAAAATTCACAGACACTCACTCTGAAGAACTTAAAAGAGGAATAACAATAAAGTTGGGTTATTCTGAAATAACAATCTATAAAGATTCCAATGGAGACTACAACACAAAAAAAGGAACACCTCAAAGGTACATTTCATTTATTGATGCTCCAGGTCATGAAATGCTAATGGCAAACATGCTTTCAGGAGCCGCAATAATAGATGCAGCAATACTTGTAATAGCAGCAAATGAAGGAATAAAACCTCAAACACGTGAACATTTCATTGCCCTGCAAGCAAAAGGAATAGAAAATATCATAATTGTTCAAAACAAAATAGACTTGGTTTCCAAAGAAAAAGCAATTGAAAATTACAAAAAAATAAAAGAATTTGTCAAAGGAACGATAGCTGAAAACGCTCCAATAATTCCCATATCCGCTCAACAAGAAATAAACATAAATAAAATACTTCAAGCACTCTGTGAATTACAAATACCTAAAAGAGATGAATCCTCTAAACCTATTTTTCTTGTTGCAAGAAGTTTTGACATCAACAAACCCGGAACCTCGATCCCAAATCTAAAAGGAAGTGTGTTGGGAGGAATATTAAAAAAAGGAAAATTAAAGGTTGGAGACGAAATTGAAATTAAACCAGGATTAAATACCAAAAAAAACAACTTAACAACCTATCAAACTCTTACAACAAAAATACTTTCAATACAAAAAGGCAAAGATTCACTTCAAGAAATAAATCCTGGTGCAAGCATTTCTCTTGAAACCTCTTTAGATCCTTCACTTGCAAAAGCAGACTCTCTTACAGGATGTGTTGCTTCACTTAAAGGAAATCTTCCAGAAATAACCTATAAATTAGAAATAAAAACAAAATTATTTGATGAAGTTATGGGAATTGAACAAAAACAAAAAGTTGAACCAATAAAAACAAAAGAAGTTTTGATGCTTTCAGTTAACACAACAATAACTATAGGGATGGTTGAAAAAATAAATCAAGACCTAACTGAAGTTTCTTTGAACATCCCAATAGTTGCACTAAAAGGAGATAATGTAGGAATTGCAAGAAATATCAATAATCACTGGAGATTAATTGGTTTTGGAGAAATAGAATAAAAACAAATTCTCTTTTGTTAACTTCCAAGATTTTTGAACTTATAAAAATATTTATAAACAAATTAACCTATAAATCATCATGAAGAACAAAATATTTGTGGTGGTATTCGCATTAGTTTTAATTTCAATTGCAAGTTTTGCTGTTGCAGACAATGAAACAGAACTAGATGATGATGCAGTATTTTGTACAATGGATGTTCAAATGTGTCCAGATGGTTCTTATGTAGGAAGAGATCCTGAAAAAAATTGCGAATTTTTTACTTGTCCAACTCAAGAAGATTCAAAAGACGATGAATTAGAACAAGAAAATGAAACTGAAGATGAAGAAGAAAATGAAACAGAATTAGAGGATGAAGATGAAATAGAAGACGAAGAAGAATTATTAGGAGCTTCATGTGGAACAGTTACACCAGGCTATCAGAATGAATGTTGTATGAGAAAAGGATATCAAAGATGGGATGATGAAGAATTCAAATGTGTTGGTGAAAGAAGCAAAGAAAATATAAGAGAAAGAATAAGATTTGCATATGGTTCTCCACAAAATGAAATGGAATGCCCAGAAGGGTGTGTTTGTTCTGGCTCAAATATAAAATGTTCCTTTGAAAATGGAACAAGAGTAATGACTGTATATGCCGGAAATTCTGGAAATGTAATAGTACAAGTAAAAAATGTAAATGCTTCCACAAATGTTACATTATACAAACAAGATGGAAAAGTATATGGAACATTCAAAAACAATGAAACAAAAGAAATAATACTTCCTGACGAAGTTATGGAAAAGTTAAAAGAAAGAAATCAAAAAAGACTTCAGTTATATAATGAATCAATTGAATTAGATGAAAACGGGTATTATCATGTTGAAATGAAAAAGAAAGCTAGATTATTCTTATTGGTTCCTGTAAGAGAACATGTTCAAGCAGAAATTGATGCAGAAACCGGGGAAACAATTAAAATAAGAAACCCTTGGTGGGGATTTTTAGCTAAAGACATTAAAGAAGACGCAGAAGATGAAGAAGAAAATTCTGAACAAGAAACCGAAGATTAAACTTCCTAAAACTTTATAACCTCTTTTTCTTTTTTACAACTCATGACAATTTACTCTCATTCAAAATTATCTACTTTTGAACAATGCCCTTTGAAATACAAATTAAGATACATTGATAAAATAAAGCCAGAAATTGAAAAAACAATAGAAGCTCATCTTGGAAGTTCAGTTCATAATACCTTGGAATGGTTGTATAATTCAATTAAAAAAAATCCAGAAAAATCATTTACACTAGATGAAATAATAAACTATTATATTGATGAATGGCAAAAAAATTCAATAAAAGATATTTTAATAGTTAAAAAGCATTTAACAGAAAAAGATTATTTCAATA
>CAYWFA010000024.1:0-8296 GCA_964457815.1 Candidatus Woesearchaeota archaeon | reverse complement strand
ATTACACTGCAGGAAGTACAAACACTGATGCATTCTTAGATGAAGGTCTTGACTTAATCGAAGGTGCAAGATTCCTTATAACAACAGTTGATACTGACTTAGGTGATATAGAAACTCTATATTACGAAGTAGAAACTATTGATTGGGATACACCAGATGTATTGGTTGAGTTAACTGATTTGATTGGAAGCAGTGATGTGACTTTCGATGATTTAACAGACACACCAGATGTAGGAGATGTTACATTTGCACTTGAACAAGTAAATGATACACATGTTTACTTGACATTTAGTGGTGCTACACTTTCTTACAACACAGCTATCTCAGAAAATGGAATGAAAGTAACTTTGCCTGCAAACGACTTCGATGATACTGAAGACGTTGGAACAGGTGTTGTTCTTACATTCACTGAAGCTGATGAAGACGAGGATGTTGGAGCTGGTATGCCATTCACTGTAACTGTTAAGTCTACAAGCAACGAGAAGCTACACGCTTCTGTTACAAATGTAACAACATATGAAGACGGCGATGATATGTATTGGGGCCATGTTGTCTCAAATTTAGCATCAAAGATAAACCACGACCAAACTGCTGATGAATATGAATTCGAAATCGAATATTACGGTGGAGAAGTTACTGCAGAAGTAATGGTTGTTGGAGGTTCTTCAACTGTTTCGCCAGGTGAATCTACTCTAGGAAATATCTTAGTGAAAGATACTGAAGTGAGCAGTGTTGCTACAAAGAACTTGATTGTTGTTGGTGGAAGCTGTATTAACTCAGCTGCTGCTGCATTAGTTGGTGGTACTATGTGTGGTGCTGCATGGACTCAAGCAACAGGAGTAGGAGCTGGACAGTTCCTAATTAAGGGTTATGCAGATTCAACAATAACAACTGAGCTTGCATTGTTAGTAGCAGGTTACGAAGCTGAAGACACTGTTAAAGCGACTACTTATCTGACAAACAAAGATGTAGATACAAGTAAGGCTTACAGAGGTACAACTTCAACAGAAACAGCAGTTGTAATAGACTAAATCCAAATTTTTTATTTTTTATTTTCTTTTTCTTTTTTTTTAATCTCTTGGCGGTAGCTTTGAAACTTAACCTTGAGAAACTTTAAATAACCTGATTTTTTATTAATAAAATAAGTACAAAGCAAAATTTAAAATGAACATGAGGAACATAGAAAACAAAAAGGAAGCAGAGAAAAAAAGCAAAAGAAACCAATGGATAATTGGAGGTATTCTTATATTTATAATGCTTGGAAGCACCTTTGGATACGTTATGTTCAGTTCATCCGATGAAGATTCAAACACAGAAAAAGTACAATATAACGGCTATGAATTCGTAAATCAAAATGGATTCTGGGTTACTTCTATTTCTGGATATGATTTTATTTTTGCTTTCAACCCTGAACAAGTTGAAAAAAGTGATGCAGAAATTAACCTTTTGAATACTTATTCCGGAAAAGTTCTTTATTTTTTCTATGAAAGTGATGCTGCTTCAGTTGAAATATTCAGAAATTTTGGAAACGTGGTTTTAAGATTCCAAGGAGCATGTATAACTGAAGAAAACTGTCCTGAAGATTGGCCTATAAGAGACTGTACAAACAATTTCATATTAATAAAAGAAGCAAACGAAAGTAAGATTTACCAACAAGACAATTGTGTTTTCATAGAAGGCCCAAGAGAAAATCTAACTGCAATAACAGATGAGTTTTTATTTAAAGTAACAGGAATAGAAAATTAAACACAATTAAATATATAAACTTGAAATAAAAGATAAGAAAATGAAAAAGAGTACCAATAAAAAAGGTGTGAAAACAGAAAATAAAACTGAGTTAAAAAAAGAAAAGAGCAAAGAAAATAAACTTCTTTTAAAAATACTTTTAGTTATAGGGATGTTTTTCTTGGCTATTCTTGTTGCGTTTTTTGTTATGAAATCGTCTGCACATCCCAAATATAACGGAGTTAATTTCAATGTAATTCAAGAAGGTGAAATAACCTTTTATCAAACTTCTTTCCAGGTTATTTACAAAGGAAAACTTACAAATTATAATATTTATTTAAGAAATAACCCTAAAGATCTTGAAAAAGAAGTGCCTTTTCAAGGAGAACTTGAGTTAAGAAATTTTATGGTTGTAAACACCACTACAGAAAATTTGTTTTGTGAAGGAGACTGGAGTTTAGCTACAGGAAATTTAATGAATTTAGAAATATTTAATATTGAAATTATGAGAGATGAAAACGCGAGTTGCAGTGAAGGAGGAGAGTATATGTTTGTGGAAATAGAAGAAGGCGAAGAAACAAAAATAGAACAATTTGGGCCTTCATGTTATAGATTAACTGTTAGTGATTGCGAAATCCTTCCTGTAACAGAAAGATTCATGATTGAAGTTTTTGCAGAAGTTAATTCTATGTTTGAAGATTAAAAAAGTTTTCAAGCTTATTTAGTATTTGATGTACTTCAAAATTGATTTAATGTCTGAGTAAAAAGGAATATCTTTTATTTCAAATAACTTGACTTCCAAAAACCAAATAGCTACAACAAATATCACGCTTCCAGCATACCAAGTTATTTTATGAGTTATGTCAAAAATATCATAATTTGATACAAACAAAACAGACAAAGCAACAATTCTAATTAAGTTTATCAAGAATAAAGCAGAAAAAGAAAATAAAATCATTTTAACTCTTTTTGAAATCTTTATATTTGGTACTGAAAGGTTGAAAATAAACAACAAAAAGTATGCTGCTCCTGCTACACACGCCTCAACAATTTCAATGGGAGTATGAAAATCTGTTATCAGTATTGTGTTTCCAACCAATGTTGAAGGAAAAATAAAATTCAAAAAGAAATAAGAAGCATAAACTGTAAGAGGAGTCATTAAAAAATAAAAAATCCAAAGATTTCCTAATGAACTAGCTAAAAGAATAAAATATCTTGTAAAAATTGAATAAACAAACGCTCTTTTATTTTCACCTTTTTTCTTCATTGAAATTAAAGTAAAAAGGTGTTTAAATAATTTAACTAATGTGAAAAAGATTTATTTTCTTGCTATTCTTACTGCAATTATTATTATAAGAACAATAAGTACCAAGTTAAGTATTCCTATTCCCCAAATGTACTTGTTGTCTCCTGAAAACAAATTTCCACCAAACAAAGACCAAGTTTTCTTTGTTATTTCAACTTGAACTGGTTGACTTACAACAAGTTCGTTTTCAGAAATAACTTCAAATGTAAATAAATTTGTTCCTAAAGCATCTTTGTTAACTTTGAATGTAATCAATACTTCTTGAGATTGTCCTGCATTAAGTGTAAATCCACTTTGATCAAGTGAAGCAGAAGAAGCCCATTCAGTGTAACCTGCTGCATTCAATGAATAATATGCTGCCTTTTTTCCTGTGTTTGTTATAACTGCTTTAACAACCATATCTTTTCCAGCTTCTCCTCCAGATTCCAAAACAGCTGTAACTGAAGCCTTAGCAACAGCGCAATTTCCTTGAACTGTCAATCCAATAGTAGACTTTGATTCTTCATCATCTCCGCTTTCATATACATTGTCATCTTCGTCATATACAGTTAAAGCGAAGTAATAATTTTTTTCTTGAGCGTCTTCAGGTAATTGAAGCATAAAATCAAAATCTGTGCTTTCAAAAGAATCTAAGTCCCCTATTTCTATTTCTTCATCAATTCCTAATTCTTTGTTGTAAATTGTAATATAAACATTCTCTTGATCTTTTGAACCTATATTCCAAACATCTCCTGATATACGTACTTCTGAATCACATTGAGAAACTTCTGGAGCATCCAAATTAGCAAGAACAACAAAGTCTTTTTCCAGCATCAATTCTCCTTCTTCTGAATCTGATGCACAAGTGTTTTCTCCTTCATATGTTCCATCTGCGATTTCACCTGTAGCTCTAACATAAATAACATAATTTCCTTCACTTAAATCTTCTAAATCTTCATCCATAGAGTCATCTAAAGTGAATGTAAATGTAATTGTTTCTTTGTCTCCTTCATCTATATCTAATTCATCTTCTTCATCGAAATCAATTGTCCACTCTTTTGAGCTAGGATTATATAATCCCCATTCTATAACAACATCTTCGATGTCTTCGTTTCCTGAGTTTTTAACTTCAATTTCAACTTCGATTGTGTCAAAAGCATACCATTCATTGTCCTCTCCGAAACCTTGAATTACTTGAATATCTTCTATTGTTACTTTTAAATCTCCTTGATTGTTATATTCACAAAAATCTGAACTTTCAAATGTGAAAGTTCTTGTAGATTCATTTGAAATATCTCCAACTGCACTTAAAGTAGCTCTATAAGTTTCTCCAAATTCAAAGTTGAATCCGCTTTCAACAACATAATCAACTGTTATAATAGCAGAATCTTCAACACTTGTATCTATTACAACTTGATCCAAAGAGAGTGAAAATATAATTGTGTTTCCAGAGTTATCTGAAACTGAAGGCAAAGTTAAATCGATTGTTTCATTCTGATCACTTGAAACAGTGAAATCAAAAGAACCACTTGTTTGTGAAAGTTCCCCAACTGAAGAAGTTAAAGTGATTGCTGCACTAGCAAATCCCATTAAGAATACAAGTGCAAAAACGCTTGCAAACAAAAGGTTTAATTTTTTCGTTTTCATTTTGTAATCATTCCAGAGTTACTATGGTTTATAAATATTTCTGTTTTTTAGAATATAACTATTTTCAGCAAAAATTTACAAAAAAAACAAACAAAATTAAATTTTTTTCCGTCGATAATTTAAGTTTCAAAAAGTTTATATAATTCAAAGACTAAGCTATTTTGTAAAAACAGGTTAAACAAAATGTCAATAAAATCTCGTGAAAATGTTGTGGCTGCATGGCTGTTTCTTGTAGGTGTAATTTTAGCAGTCATAATAGGGCTTGCAACAGCTTTCTTTATTCCTATAACTAAAATAGCATCATACAGTTCGCCTATCTATGGTATATTAGTAATATTAGGAATTGTTGTTGGAATCAAAGTAAACGTTTCAGGTAAAGATTCTCAAACTTTCCTGGTTTCAGGAGCAATATTGGTAATTGTAAGCAGATTTGGTATGGAAAGTGTGAGTGGTTCTCTTATAGGAATAGGCATGGGTGATTTGGTTTCTACAACATTTGGGGCGTTAATAGTTCTTTTTGTTCCTGCTACAATAATTGTAGCTTTGAAAACTTTGTTTTCAATAACAAATGTTTGAAACAATCAAATCGGGGCTTCTTATATATAAATAGGTAAACTTGAAATATACATATAAATAGGCAAATTAAATTATCTGGAAGTTACAATTAATTTCAATAATAAATAAGTCAGACATCTAATTAACAACAAATACGCTCACAAGATTCAATCTTTTCAACTCTGGGTTAAAAGAAACAATTAATAATCGTCAAACTTGTCTTTTGGTTCTGGTTTTGCCTTCTCAACCTTCTGTATCTTTGCGAAAGAAGGTGTTGCTATAACTAAATTTTCTCCAAATCCTGCAATTGAACCCTCAAGAGCATCAGTTGTTTTCTTAAGCTTTGATATTGCTCTTTTTAATTCGATAGGGTCTTTTTGCTTTAAAGTTTTTATTTCAACTATAGTAATTGTATAACCTTCTCTTAAAGCATTAAGAACTTCGTTGATATCTTCGTATTGCTTTAAACTGAAAAGTTTAACCATTACTTTGTTATCTCTTTCTTCCTTGGTTAAATCGATTTCAATGTATTCATCTCCATCTCTTCCACCAGACATTGAAAAAGCTTTTTTTATTTTATCAAACACCATGATAAATTTATAATTGGGATATTTATAAAGATTTCGGATTTTTTTTAGATATTTCACTGATCCTTGGAATTTTTCAAGCCATCATCTCTTATTTTCTCTATTCTTTCAGCGAGTGAAGATTCTTGCTTTTCAATTTCGTTTATTCTTAACTCAAATATCTTGATTTTGCTGGAAATCTCTTCTTTTATCTTGGATTTTTCAGTTTTAAGCATAATTTGCCCAATTATCTTGAAAACTTGATCATCAGAACTTTCCAACTCCGATAAAGCTTCTTTTGTTTCAGATAATTCCATTTGAAAAGCTTGCTTCTGAAATAAAAGGTTTTGCAATCCTTGTTCTAAAAATTGTATTTCTTGTAAGTTTTTTTCTTTCATTTTAATTCTAAAATTGTTTTCAGTTACTCTGCCTTGACTGTTTTAACTTTTGTCCTTGGTTTGAAAAAGATCTTGCTGCCACAAAAAGGACAAAGGAATCTTTTTTCAAGGTTTTTATCTGTAACTTTCTTTCCACATTTAAAACATTTATATGTTGCCATTTTTATTTTGTTAATTAACAGTATAACTGTCTCCTGCAAATTTTTTGTTGCATTTTGAACATTTCCAAATTCCGCTTGCAAGTCTTTTAACTCCAGGTTTTTCGCAGAAAGGGCATTTTTGTTTTTTTCTTTGTTTGGACTCAACTTGAACTAACCTATCTCTGACTCTTTTTCCATATCTTGCTCCAAATCTTCCTGAAGATTTTGTTTTTTTTGATTTTGTTGTCATTTTATTTTTTGATTATTTAAATGGGGATACCCGGATTTGAACCGGGGTCGCGAAGTCCCAAACCTCGAAGGCTACCAGGCTACCCCATATCCCCATATGAAAAAATAGCTAATAACAATTTATAAAGTATTTGATTAGCAAGTTTATTTTTTCTTTGCGGGCTCTTTAGCTTTAGTTGCTGCAGGTGCAGCTTTTGGAGCCGCTGCAGGAGTTGCAGTTGTTGCTGCAGGGGCAGCTTGTTCTGCTGCTTCTTTGGCAGCTTGTTCTTGTTTCAATATAACATCTTGTTTCTTTTGTATTTCTTTGAGATAATCATTTAACAATTTTTTCTTGTCTGAAGAAGTTTCAGTTTTAACTTGAGCTATTTCTTTGTCGTATTTTCCAGCTTCAATATCTTTTTCAATTTCTTTTGCAGGTTTGTTTTCAATTAAAACTCCTAAACTTACACAAGTTCCAACAACTACTTTAACAGCTGATTTTAAATCTTTACACAACAAGTTTTGCATCTTGGTTTTTGCCACAGAAATTATTTGTTCTATTGAAGCGTTTCCAACGATATTTTTAAGTTGAGCACCCGAACCTTTAGCAATTCCTAATTCTTTTTTAAGCAATTCAGATACTGGTGGTGAGAAAATTTTAACCTCGAAATTTTTGGTTTTAACATTAACATCTAACTCAACAGGAACTTTCAAACCAGGAAAATCCAAAGTAGCTTCATTTATTTTTTGTATAACTTGATTTATTGGGATTCCTGCTGGACCTAATTTTTGGCTTAAAGCAGGACCGGGCTTCATTGCTCCTCCTTCTGCTAAAATTTTAATTATCATCTTGTAAATCCTCACGTCTGATAACTTTGATGTTATCTATTTTAACTGTTACTGGCAATGGAACAACTGCTCCAAACAAGCTAACAACTACTTCTTCTTTTTGTTTGTCTATTCTTAAAACTTTCGCCTTTTCACCTTTAAGTGTTGAACCAATCATTTCCACAATGTCTCCTTCTTTAATTGAAACACTTTCAATTGTAGGTTGAACCATTCCTTGTATTTCAGAATATTCAATTGTTTTACCAATTATTCCTTTAACATAAGGTAAATTGAAAACAGCTTCTTCTGCAGAATCTCTGTCTTCTGATTCAAGAAAAATATATCCTCTTAATCCGTGAGGTCTCAAAACAGAATAGACATTAAGATTTTTCTTTCTAGCCCTGTCTGATATCATATCGACGGCACGTTCTTCTTTGTTTGTTGTTACTTTTATTATAAAAATCATTTTGTTTTTACATTAATTTTGTTTATCTTGTTCCAACTACCTCTTAATATCTAAGAAGTAGATGCTAATTTAAAAAATTGTGTGTTTATAAAGTTTTAGTTATCCCTTGTTTTTAATTTTTCAATTAAGGAGTTTAAAACTTTCCTTTCAATTCCATTGATTTTTTTATAAACTGGGTTTTTTATGTGGACCATTCCTTCTTTTAAGAGAGTATCTGTTGTTTTTCCTAAATAAAATCTAGGATCCAATTGGGTTCCGTTACATAAACCATAAACAACAAAGATGTGTTTTGAAGAATTTCTTTTATATCCCTTTATTCCTAGATAAATAGAGATAATTGGATCTGCTTCTCCTAATTTCAAAAGATATTCTTTATTGATTTCGAAAATACTCATAAAAAATAGATTAAATTCAAATTAATAAAAATTTAGATAATCAAAAGACATAAAAAAATAAAA
>CAYWFA010000023.1:0-8347 GCA_964457815.1 Candidatus Woesearchaeota archaeon | reverse complement strand
TTTTTTCAAAACTTTTTAATCTTCCATAATAATTTTGTCCTTGAGGAAGTAAACTTAAAAGAACATATTTATTTAAATAGTCAGCATATTCCTTACCTGGGTTGGTTAATTTATATGGTTCAGTCATATACCCCTTATTCTCCTTGGATTTATAAATCTTTAGATTGTAACTACTTATAAAATACAACATATAGAAATATTTATAAACCCCTAAAGAATAGTGACTTTATGGAAAAATCAATGTATTTTGATTATCAGGAAATAAGCAACAGAATGCTCAATAATAAATCTTTTCATAGAGATTTAATGAAACACATAGAAAACAGCAGAGAAACTGAATTAGAAAAAGCTTTCCCTGATTTCAAAATAGGACAAATAATCTACCCGGGTATATACTTAGAGCATAAAAACATCAAGAAATACGTGTCAGAAATTGTTGAATTAGACGACATCTTTCAAAACCTTATTTTGCCAGGAATTAAATTCAATTTCAATGAATTCATTAAAAATTAAAATGAAACCACAAAAAACTCTCGAACAACAAGTAGATGATATACTTAAGAACAAAAAAGATGTTCTTTATCTTAGAGCAAAATTAAATGTTATTGCAAATGCAAGAGCAAACAATAATTTAAATAAAGGTACCGAAGATATAGAAAGATACAAAACAATTGCAGATTATTATTCTAAAAACAAAGACAGAGTTTCTGAAAACAGGAAATATCTTGTTGATGTTATGTACCATCTTTCAAAATACCTTTCTAATATAGATGCAAGCATCTCATGCAAGAAAATTAAATCTCTCTTAGATGAAACAACAGAAAACAAATAAAATGTTAGTTAAACAAGAATTAATCAACAAAATCAAGGATTACTTTGATTTGAATGTTTATGAAACAAAAGTTTGGTTAGCTTTAATTGGAAAAGGCTCAGCTTCTGCAGGAGAAATTGCAGAAATTTCAGGAGTCCCAAGAAGCAGAACTTATGATGTTTTAGAAACTCTTGAAAAGAAAGGATTTGCAATAGTTAAATTAGGTAAACCTGTTAAGTATTTAGGTATAAAACCCAGAATGATTCTTGAAAAACTTAGAAACAATGTAAGAAGTGAAGCAGAAGAAAGAATTCAAAGTCTTTCAAACATAAAAGACACTGAAGAATTTGCTCAACTTGAAGAAATATACAAGGGTGGAATAGAACCAGTTAAAAGAGAAGATGTTTCAGCTGCATTAAAAGGAAAATCAAATATTTCAAATTACTTAAGAGAAATAATAAGAGAAGCTAAAGATGAAGTGTTGATATGTGCAAATGCTAGAGATATCCTTTCAAAAACCAAGCTTTTCCAGCAAACTTTTGAAGTTTTGAAAAAAGCAGATATAAAAGTACTTTTATGTCTTTCAGGAGACGATGTTTCAATAAAGAAAGCAGAATCAGAATTTCAAATAAAAGTTAAAAAAGTTGATATAAATGCCAAATTCTTTATAATTGACAGACAAGAAATATTGTTTTATTTATCTAAACCAGACAGCAAAGAAGAATCAGCAATTTGGCTTAACTCTGAATTCTTTTCAGAATATTTTGCTTCTTTGTTTGAAATTGCTTTTGGAATAGATAAATCAGAAAAAACCAATAAACCTGCTAAAAAGGAGAAAAAATAAAATGCAAGAAAAAGTAATTTACAGTGCGAAACAAAGAGTTCCAGGACAAAACAACTTTGTAAGGATAAATGAATCTGTAGGAGTTGTTTTGAAAAGATTAGGTTGGAGTGTTGTAAACAGTTCTTACCTTCTTTTTGAAGGATTACCTGTAAAAGCTTATGGATACTATAAGTTTCCAGGAATAGGAACCATAAAAACAATTTTAGTTTACAGAAACCATGAATACACTTTTTACGTGGATTTCTTGGGATTTGAAGGAGAAAAACAAGAGTATTACAAGCTTAAGTTGTATCTTGAAGATATTTTAAGAAAAGTCCTTCACTAAACTTATTAAATCAACACAAACAACAAAATGGCAAGCTGGAATGAATCTGACATAGGAAAAATAATCGTTTATAGAAATAGCAAAGGAGAAGATGAAACAGTTGCAATCTATAACTTTGATAATGAAAACAACAATATAATTCAAGCAATTGAATACCCCATTCAATTGAAATCAAAATTTGCTCCAAGAGGATTGATTAAAAGTCAAGAAGTGAGAAATAAAGAATATTTACAAAAACCAGGAGATTGGTATCTTGCTGGAAGGGTTTCAAAAGATGAACTAAGCGTTTTAGAAAAGCTTGCAAATTCTTTTTAAAATATTTAATTGAATTCTAAATTTGAAATATACATTTCTTTGATTATCCTTGAATTTTTGTTTTCCCACTCTTTTAAAAATTCTTTTAAACTTTTATTTAAACTTTCTTTAGCATAAAGCCTTTTTTCTTTTTCATACACTCCTTTGTGTTCTTTTTTGAATTTTTCACAATTCACTTTATCCTCAATAAAAGGTCCGGAATAAACAATTTCTTTTTTCCTTTCCACAACAAAAAAGCAAGTACAAGATTTTCCTTGTTTGTATTCAAATCCTTTGTTTTTTATTGAAAAGAATCTTTCAATTTCTTTGGAAAGATAATTGTAAAACTTCAAAAGTTTACTTCCTGCAACATCTCCTTCCGGTTTTTCTGTTGAAGTTTTAATTGAAATAAATTCTTTGCCTTGTTTAATTGAATTTTCTTTTATTTTATGAATATCTACCTGTTTTATTTCAAAGCTTTTTATTGAAGGATTTTCAATGAATTCTTTGCATGCTTTTTGAAACTTTTCAAAGGTTTCTTGACTTAATGCAGCAACAACATTTCTTTGTTTGTATGTAGGATCAATTAATATAATCGGAGAATTTAATTTTGAACTGTTTAAATCCATTAAAACATCTTTTTTGTTTTTGAATTGTTTTTCAATATCAATTACAAGTTTTTCTTTGCCTACCTTCATCATGGCATTTACAAACTTTTCAAAGCTTTTGTAAAAATAAACAAGCAACTCCAAAGAATATCCTGAAAATCCATGGATATATGATTCCGCGCCATAACATTTATTTGCATAACAAAAAGACTTTGCTATTTTTATTTCATTTAATATTTTTTTATCTTTTATTTTTTTATTGATATATTTAACGTGTAAATATGATAAATCTGTGATGTTTTCATAATCTTTTGGATTGTTGACTTTTTTAACTGGTATCAGTTCAATGTAAAAATTTTCTCTGTAATTAACTCTAAAATAATCTCTGGAACCGTGAATAACTGAGTATTCTTTGTATTCTTTAAGGATTTTTTCAGTTAGTTTTGAAATTTCTTGATTTTTGTATTTTTTGTCATATCTTATGAAAACATCAACATCATATTTGTCTTTTTTTATAACTGTACCTTTTGCAAAGCTTCCCCCAACAAATATTTCTGCATTTATTTTTAATTTCTTTATTATTTTGTTTATTTTTTCACAAAAAGAATCAACATCTTTTTTTATTTCTTTTAATTCTTCTTTAGAAGGATTGCATTTATCGAGGACTTCCTTAAGAATTTTTTCGTTTTTTTTCATAAGGCTTTTGTATCTCCTTTAGTTCCTTCACACTCCTACTAAGAGTTGAAGCCAAGTCAATTATATATTTGCCTTCTTCAAGTTTGTAAATTAAAGGTCTTTTTTTATTGAAAATATTAACAAGGTCTATTTCGAATTTTCCATCACCTAAAACTCTTACAGATTCCAAATCCAAAATAACTGGGGTTTCTTCATCAATAACCCCAACAATCTCTCTTATGTCTTTTTCTATTGCTGTTTTTTCTTTTTCAGGTATTTCAATTACTTTGTTTTTTATTTGTTCAAGTTGTTCCTGTTTAACATAAAAAAAGAATTTTCCTCCGCAATTGCTACATCCTTCTAATAATTCTTTGCTTCCCAAAGGTATTATCTTTGAGCACTTCACGCACTGATGGGGTATTTTAAGTTACCTCCTGTAAATTTAATATGGACATTATTATAAATGAGCTTCCCACTTTTCTTTCTATTCTCTTCTATTGTTAACCATTGTAAATTTGAGGGATCAAAAGCTTTTTTTATTTCTTCTTTATTTTCTAAGTTAAAAGTGTGTAATGGTTTAATATGATCTATTTCATAACTTTTAATATTCTCTGGAAAAGGTTTCAGGCTGTTAATTATTTTTTTCCAATCAAGACCGTATTTTTTGGATTTCATTATTTTTCCAGTTTTAGAATATTTAGACATAGCATGATTTAATGATCTTCTCAATCTATCAATTATAGCATACTCTTTATCAATCTTTCTCCTCATTCTATCATTTTTGTTTATTCTTAATCTCACTTCTGGTCTTTTTCCATATTCTTTCCAGTATTCTCTTCTTTTTTCTTTATATTTTGTAGTTGCAAGGATTCTATTTCTTTCTTTAACTTCAGGTCTTTGTAGATATTCATCCCTTAATTTTTTTAATCTTATTTTATTTTCTTGATTGTTATGATAACTCTTATTATACTCCTTCCTTCTTCTTATACTTTCAGGATTTTGAAAGTATGCATTTAATTGACAATTTCTGCTACAAAATCTTTTTTTCTCTAATTTAGCATTAAATTCAATACCACAAACCTCACATTTTTTAATCATCATTTTACATAAATGTATAGAAGTTTATAAAATTAATGATAATTTTTATAGAAATTTACTTGTTCAACATCAATTCAATCTTTTTTGGATTTCTTTTAATCTCTTTAACTATTGTTGCAGGGCCTATTATTGTTATTGCTCCCAAATCTCCTCTGCTAAGTGCTTTTATTAATCCGCTTCTCATCCTATCTAATATACTCATATCTCCATTTCCTCCAATAACTGCAAGTTCAATTCCTTTGAAGCTTTTTACATGTCCAATCATTGCCATTGTGTCTCCAATAAGTCTTGCTTCTTCTTCAGATTTAAGCCTTCCCTGAATAAATAAAATATTGTTTCCAAGAACTATGTTGAGTATTTTTCTTATTCGTTCATGACTGTTTAAATCTCTTATTTCTGAATACGGGAGAAATTGTATTGAAAAACCCTTTATTTTTCCAAGATTTTTATCACCTTTTGCCATTTTATTGTTTATTATACGTAAATTTCCTTTTTAAATGCTTTTTGCCAATTTAAATACTGATTCATAAAACTCTTCAAAGTTTTCACCACTCTTTGCACTCACTCCAACCACATCATATTCTGGAAAAGCAGCTTCTATTTTCTTTAAATCCGCTTTTCTTAAATCTATTTTATTTCCAACGATTAAAACAGGTATTTTTCTTGCAACTAAATTGCCTACTATTGTTATGTTAACTTGATTGTAAGGGTTTTCTGAAGAATCTAGAACTATTACAACAACATCCATGTCATCCAACCATTTTATACTTTCAATAACCCCTTGTGTTGCTTCTTTAGCTCTTTCTTTTGCATCTTTCTTTTTCATGTTGTATTTCAAGAAATCTTCATAATCTATTTTTGTAGCTATTCCAGGAGTGTCTATCATTTTAAACATCAAAGTTTTTCCTTTGTATTTTATTTCCACTTTTTCTTTGAATTGAACATTCCTTGTTTCATGGGGGACTTTACTTACACTTCCTATTTCTTGTCCCGTGAAATCCTTGCAAATTCTGTTTGCCAAGCTTGTTTTTCCTGCATTAGGAGGGCCATAGAATCCTAATTTTATTTCTTTTCTGTTTTTAAAAAGATTATTGAATATCTTTTTAAAGAAATTTTTGAATATTTTTATTTCCATATTATTTTTTTGTTTAAAGAGGTTTATTAAATTTGTGTTACTATTTCTTACCAGGATTTTTATTGAATGTCTTTTTTACAGTCCTTTTTGGGGGTTCAGAACCTATATTCATAGGAGGGTGTATCATTCCTGCTATTTTTTTGCCATGGTATTTCTGCATAGCATAATTTATTTGTTCTTTTGCCCATCCAGATTTCTTTAAGTTCTTTTCAATGTCTTCTTTTGACATTCCTTTAAGCTTTGAATTATGTATATAAACCATTATATTGTACATATTGTTTTTTGTTTTGAAAAGGTAGGTTTCATATCTTTTTCTGTACCATATTTGAAGCAAGATATATGTTATTGCACCTATAAATAAAACCAAGAAAAGTATCAATCCAAATAAAAGCCATTTCTTTTGAGCTTCCCATCTTTCATACTCTCCAATACTTACAGGTTCCAGAAAGTTGGTTGAAGGAGAAACAAACAACGGAACATCCAGAAAATCTAAATCTGTTGTTGTAGCAAAACCTAAAGCTCCATAAACTTCATCTGCCATTAAATACAAATAACCATTATATTCTTGAACAGGCAAACTTAAATCTTCAAAAATAATATTCCCGGGGTTTTCAATTAAAATATATGCATTGCTTGTATCCCCAATTCTTTGAAAAGAAAAAACAAATATTCTAAGAATTTCTTTTTCTTCAAGAGAATATTTAATTTCAAATTCTTGGAAAGTTAAACTTGTTATTAAATTTTCATTGTTCCATAAATAAACTGCATCCAAATATTCATTGTAATTTCCAGTGAAATACCCTCCCCCTATTTCTGCAAGAACATCTAAATTTATTTTCTCTCTTTGTGGGTAAAAAGTCATAGGAGTGGTATAAGATATTTGATTTAAATCCTCGGCTATTTTCATTTCACTTAAATTCAAAACAATTTGTTGTTGCTCTTCTACACTCATCATTTCATAATTTTCTTCAATATATTCAAGTTCAGATTCAATCACACTTATGTTCAAAAACTCGTTTAAAAGGTTTTGAGTGTAGCTGTCATATGCTCCTATTTCGTGTTTAGAAGCATTTAGAAGAGATTTTTTTTGTTGTAAGGCTTCTTGTATTGCACTCCCTGAAGAAACAACCTCAAAGGTTTTTTCAAACACTTGTTGTCCATCTAAATTCAAAGTATAAGTGAAAGTTCCTTCTGTGGAAGGCATTTGAAATCCTGTTCCATTGAAACTAAGCGTTTGGAAAGCTGAACTTACTGATGTATTAGATATATCAAAAAATATTGTATAATACTCTGGATTTCCATCCAATATTTCGTTTAAATAAATATAATTACCAAAAGAATCTGTGAAATTAGAACTTAAACTTTGATTCAAGAAGCTTATATTCAAGTCCGCTAAAAGAGTTTCTGAAGGTTGATATTTTTCAATTATTAAACTTCCTTGATCTGAAAAATAAAAAGAAGCAGAAGCTAATCCAATGAAAAAAACCGCAAATACGAGAACAAATACATTCTTACACCTCATCCTTATAACAATAAATTCTTTTTTATAAATCTTTTTAATTCAAATATATATCAACTTCATCCGCTTACTTTCTTTTTTTATTTCTTTTTGTGCTTTCTTGCAGATTTCTTGGATTTCAAAGATTTAGGATTTTTCTTTTTCAAAACATAAACCAAGTAAATTAAACCAACAATAGCAACAACAATTACTATCTGATATGCTTCAAAGAATGGAAGTTCAACCATTGCAGGACATTGAACTACATTTATAACTGTAGCAACACACTTATCGTATTCTGACTCAATATAATATCTGTAAACACCGGGGTTTATTGGATCTTCCATGAAACTTTCAGGAGGAAGTCCTGTAGCTAAAGTTTCTGCTAAAGTATGTTCATTATTAATATCCCATTCCATTGTACCAGAACTTGTTACTTGAATAGATGTAGCTCCTTCTCCACAAGAAGTTGGTGATGATGAGGTATACTTACAAGTTCCCATTGTATAACTTGTTGTTCCTCCGCCTTCCCATAAACAGTTTGAATCACAAACTCCTGATAAAGGGGGATCACACTCTTCTCCTTCTTCTACAACTTCATTGCCACAATACTGGTCTCCACAGTTTCCGAAATCATAAGTACATTCATAAGTTGTTCCAGGACCATAACAATCAACTAATCCAAAAGTGTATGCATCGAAGTTAGAACAATCAACTCCAATTAAATTCAATTGCATTTGTCCTATATCACATGTTTCTCCTGGTTCAACTACTCCATTTCCACATTCTGAATCTGCTATAATATCAGTACAATCAATATCACACTCTCCTGCTAAAGGAGGATCACACTCTTCTCCTTCTTCTCTTACACCATTTCCACAAACAGGATTAGGTTCACAATCATTGAAGTTATAAGTACATTCATATAGTGTTCCAGGATCGTAACAACTCACTATTCCCCCCGTATACGCATCAAATAATGTACATGAATTATCGTTTAATCTTAATAAACTTCCGTCACACTCTTCTCCTAAATCTAATATTCCATTTCCACAAGTT
>CAYWFA010000022.1:0-8591 GCA_964457815.1 Candidatus Woesearchaeota archaeon | reverse complement strand
TAAATCAATTTAAATTGATTTTTAAATATTTACATAATAAAAGTGTTTAGTAACTTTTAAAAATAATATTAATATTAAACAAATATGCCAATAAAAAAAGTTTTAGGAGGGATACTTATGGTTATTTCAATGTTTTTGTCTCTTGAAAATATATTTTCTTCAAAGATAACAGGTGCTGCAATAGGAAGCGATTTAGAAAGTTCAGTTTTTGCTGTTTTAACTTTAATGTTTTTTGTTATGGGTTTGATATTTATGAGCAATCTTGAAAAAAGAACTTCAAATTGGGTTAAAGCTGCCGCAATTGCTGGAAGTGTTGCAGTTGTAGGTATTCCGGCATATAATTCCAGAAATGAAAAAATAAATAAAAGAATTGAAAATGTACTTGAAGATGAAGAAAAGGTTAGAGTTGTTTCTCCTGCAGTTACAATGCAAGGAAAGTTTGAAAGAACTTATAGATGGGATAGAATATTAGATGAAATTGAAGAAAAATACGGACTTCCTTACGGGATTTTAAAGGGCCTTGCCATGAGGGAAAGTTATGGAGATCCTTTAAGATTAAATGAAAGCAACGATGGGGGTGCGGGGTTATTTATGTTTCAACCCAGAACTGCAAAACATTATGGATTAAAGGTTTATGGGAATTCAGATAGATCAAGCGCAGATAAAGACCATGGTGAAGATTTAAGAAAATTAGTTGAAAAATATAATTACGATTATGAAAAATTAGCAGAAATAGATGAAAGATTTGATGTAAGAAAATCTGCTGAAGCTGCTGCAAAGTATCTTAAAGAAGATTTCAAGAGATATGGTTCTTGGGATAAAGCTCTTTCAGCGTATAATCAAGGAAAACCTGCTCCAAATGCATCAGAAACTCATCATGTTAAAGCAGTTAATGCATACACTGAATATTACAATCAAAGAGATAGAAAGGATGATAAATATTATGCTAAAATAGATTCTGTTAAAAAAAGGCAGGCTGAACAGAATTCAAAAGGTGTTAAATTATCAAATAAAAGGGCAAGAAGATAAAAATAGATATTTTCCAAAATCTTAAAAACCAGTTATTCTATTACTTTTCAGGAAAATGTACGATTTTAAAGCTGTAGAAAAAATTGCAAGAGAAGTTTGGAAAAAACACAAGAAAGCAATAAATGATTCTGTACAAGATAACCCAAAGAAACCTCTTTTTAGTTTTTTGGAAGGTCCTCCCACTGCAAATGCGCCTCCAGGCTTGCATCATCTTGAAGCAAGAACATTCAAAGACATAATTTGTAAATTCAAATATATGAATGGGTTTTCTGTTCCGCGTAAAGGAGGATGGGATTGTCATGGCTTGCCTGTTGAAGTTCAAGTTGAAAAGTCTCTTAAACTGGAATCAAAAAAAGATGTTGAAAAATACGGAGTAGATAAATTCATAAAGAAATGCAGAGAAGATGTTTTTTCAAACATAGAAGACTGGAACAAATCAACAGAAGAATTGAATTATTTAGTTGATTTAAAAGATCCGTATGTAACTTTAAACAACAATTACATTGAAAGTGTTTGGTGGAGTTTAAAAGAATTGTACAATAAAAAACTTTTGTATGAAGGATACAAGGTTCTTCCTTTTTGTACAAGATGCGGAACTCCTTTATCAAGTCATGAAGTTGCGCAAGGTTACAAAGAAGTTCAAGAAGAATCTGTTTATATTGCATTCAAAATAAAAGGAAAAAAAGACGAATATATTTTAGCTTGGACTACAACTCCTTGGACTCTTCCTGGAAATGTGGCTTTAGCTGTTGGACCTAAAATTGATTATGTTAAAGTTGAACTTCCGGATGGAGATAAATTAATTCTTGGAAAAGAAAAAATAGGGTTACTTAAAGGACAATGCAAAATAATTGAAAAAATTAAAGGAAAAGATTTAGTGGGATTAGAATATGAACCTCTTTATGATATAAAAGAATTGAAATCAGAAAATTCTTACAAAGTTGTTGCCGCAGATTTTGTTACAACTGAAGATGGAACCGGAGTTGTTCACACTGCTGTTATGTATGGGGAAGACGATTATAATTTAGGGAAAAAAGTTGGATTGCCCGAAGTTCATACTGTTGGACAGGATGGAAAATTTTTGGATATTGCTCCTGAATTTATAAGAGGAAGATATGTTAAGTCTGCTGAAAAAGACATAAAAGAAGATTTGAAAAAAAGACACCTTTTGTTTAAAGTTGAAAAAATAAGTCACGATTATCCTTTTTGTTGGAGATGTGATTCTCCTTTATTGTACTACGGAATAAATTCTTGGTTTATTGATGTTAGTTCAATAAGAGAAAAATTAATGAAATTAAACAAAGAAATTAATTGGTATCCTTCTCACATAAAGGATGGAAGATTTGGAAAATGGTTGGAAGGTGCTAAAGATTGGGCTTTATCAAGATCTAAATTTTGGGGTACACCTTTGCCAATTTGGAAATGTGAATGTGGAAAAGAAAAAGCAATTGGAAGCATTGAAGAATTGAAAAAAGAAGCTGTGAAACTTCCAAAAGAAAAATTGGATTTGCACAAACCTTGGATAGATAAAGTTAAATTGAAATGTTCATGTGGAAAAGAAATGAAAAGAGTTCCAGATGTTATTGATTGCTGGTATGATTCCGGAAGTGCTTCTTTCGCGCAATTTCATTATCCTTTTGAAAACAAAAAAGAATTTGAAAAAAGATATCCTTATGATTACATTGCAGAAGCAATTGACCAAACAAGAGGATGGTTTTACACTTTGCATGTTTTAGGAACAATTTTATTTGACAAACCTGCTTACAAAAATGTTATTTGTATGGGACATATTGTAGATGAAAAAGGTGAAAAAATGTCTAAATCCAAAGGAAACATAATAAAACCAAGAGATATAATCGACAAAGCAGGAGTTGATGCAGTAAGACTTCAATTTTTTACATCTGATGTTGGAAATCAAAAAAGATTTTCTTATGAATTAATGAAAGAAAATGTTTTAGGTTTTTTGAATGTGTTGTATAATTGTAACAGTTATTACAAACAGCTTGATGAAAAAAAGTGTTCAAATAAAATTGAAGACAAGTGGATTTACAGCAAATTAAACAATTTAATAAAAGAAGTTTCAAATGACTTGAACAATTATGAATTAAATAAACCATTTGAAAAAATAAATAATTTTGTGGTGAATAATTTTTCAAGAGGATATATAAAAATAACTCGTGATAGAGAAGATACCAAAGAAGTTCTAGGAGAAGTTCTTGAAAAAGTTGCTGTTTTGCTTGCTCCTTTTGCACCTCATATTTCAGAATATGTTTACAGCGGATTTTCAAAAGAATCTGTTCATATGGCAAAATGGTTGAAACCTGATGAAAAGAAAATAAATTTGGAACTTGAAAAAGAGATGGAATTGGTTATGAAAGTTATTGAGTTAGGTCTATCTGAAAGAGATAAAGCTCAAATAGGGTTGAAATGGCCTTTACAAAAAGCAACAATTTATGGAAAATATTTGGATTTCGACGAAGAATTTACAGAAATATTGAAATCTCAATTAAATGTCAAGGAAATTGTTGTTCAAGAAAATCCAGAAATGAAAGTTGAAATTGATACACAAATAACACCTGAGTTGGAATCTGAAGGATATGCCAGAGAATTATCTAGACAAGTTCAAGAATTCAGAAAGAAATTAGGGCTGAATAAAAAAGAAAATATAGAATTATATATTGCAACCAGCGACGAGTTTAAAGAGATAATCAACAGCAAAACTGAGTTCATTAAATCAAGAACCAACTCAAAAAAACTGGATTTTGTTGCAACCCTCCAGAAAGAAAAATTTAAAAACACTGTAGAGTTTAATATTAAAGATAAAAGGGGAGATATTGGAGTTGTGGTAAAATAACCACCGATAAGTAATTCCTAAAATTTACTCTTTTATTATAACAAAGCTTAAAAGGAGATGTTGCTAACCAAATATAGACAAAATGATAGTAAAAGATGAATTCCTAAGTAGGTTGAGAAAGATTTTTGATTTGAACTTGTATGAAGTTAAAGTTTGGACGGCTCTTTTATCGAGGGGAACGTCAACAGCGGGAGAGTTAAGTAATATCTCTGATGTACCTCGTTCAAGGACTTATGATATCTTGGAAAGTTTAGAAAAAAAAGGATTTATTGTTATGAAACTTGGTAAACCAATTAAGTTTGTAGCATTGAAACCTGAAGAAGTTGTTGAAAGAGTAAAGAAAAATCTTATTAAATATGCTCAAGAAAGAACAAAAAGACTTGAGGTTTTGAAGGATGATGAAGTTCTAGAGGAATTGAATGGATTGTTCACTAAAGGTATCAAATTTGTTGAACCAAGTGAATTGTCAGGAAGTTTGAAAGGAAGACAAAATCTTTACAATCATTTAGATATGATGATTCGTGATGCTGAAAAAACAATTACAATTGTTACAACAGCTGAGGGTCTTAACAGAAAACTCGAGGCATTGATGCCTGTTCTTGAAAAATCAAAAAAAAGAGGAGTTAAAATAAGAATTGCTGCTCCTATAAACAGCAACAACATAAAATATGCTAAAGAATTAAAGAAAGTTGCTGAAGTTAAAGAAATGCAAAATATCAGAGCAAGATTTACTATTGTTGATGGAAACCAAATAATGTTTATGCTTTTAGATGATGAAAAGTTCCACCCTAATTATGATATTGGTGTGTGGATCAACACTGAATTCTTTGCTCAAGCATTGGAACAAATGTTTGAACTTGCTTGGAAAGAAATGAAGCAAATCAAGTAAATATCCTTTGAAATCAAAACATATAAAAAAGGCAATTATCTTTAATTATCATGAAAAATAAAAAAAAGAGTGGAAAAGTTTTGAAAATAGGTATAGCTGTTTTCATTGTTTTGATACTTGCTGTTGGAGCATATTTTTTAATTAAAGACCTTAAGGGTTCTAAATTGGAAAAAGAGATGGCAATCTTTGAGCAAGGATTTACATATGGATACACAAGTGCAGTTATCCAAATAATAAATATTTCTGATAGTTGTCAGCCTTTCCCAGTATATGTTGGAAATGAAACAAGAACTTTGGTTTCGATGGATTGTCTTCAACAAATGATTTAAAGTGCTGAAAGGAGGTGAAAATGGTGAAAAGAAAACAAAAAAAGAAAGTGGTTGATAAGGAATCTTGCAAAACAAATCCTTGTGATTGTAATGGTTTAATGATTCGTATAGGTGCGATGGCATTTATTCTTTTTATAGTTACAGTTTGGAGCGCAGTTGGAAATTGGTTGTTGAAAGTTCCATGGTGGGTGTATCTTGTAATTTGGGCATTGTTCTGCGGTGCAGCAATGGGAACAAAAGATAAATGCTTTTGTAAAAAAAAGTGAATTTAATTTATTTTTATTTTTTCTAATTCTTGTAAATTTTTTATTTTAAATATTTCTAATCTTAATTTTGTGGAATCTTTCATTCCTTTTGTGAAATTCATAGCTTGTAATTTTATTTGTTTGAAAGGAAGATTGTATTTTTTTGCTAGCTTTAAATAATTGTTAAAGGATTTTTTGAAAGAAGTATTATTTATATTTGCAAAAACTTCTGGACGTCCTATAGCTTCTCTGCCTATCATAACATAATCAAATTTTTTCAAAAGCATTTTATAATTTTTAGTGTTAACATTTCCGGAATAAATTACTGGAAGGAAAGTTTTTGATTTTATTTTTTCTGCAAATTCAATATCTGGTTCACCTGAGTATCCTTGTTGTTGAGTTCTTGGATGAATACATATTGCATCACAATATTTTTCAGCTATTTTCAAAATATCAAAGGAAAGAGGAGATTTTCTTGTCTTTAAAGTAACTGGTTTTTTTGTGTTTTCTTTGATAACCTTTAAAATTTCTTGAATTTTGTTTAAATCTTTAAGATAACTTCCAAAACCATGTTTTCTTGCATTTTTAGCTGGACAACCAAGATTGAAATCCCAAAGTGAAACTTGTTTATCGTGGGTTTCAATGAATTCTTTTAATCCGAGAGTGCTTGTGCAAAATAATTGCAATGCGGGTTTATCATCAAGAAATATTTTCTTTTTTGAAAGGGGATTAACCATTCCGGTGTATGTAAGTCCACATCCTGCTTTTTTACATAAAATCCTGAAAGCAATATCATTCACTTCTTCCATAGGGGCAAGAAAGATTCTGTTTTTAATTTTCAAGTTTTTTATGCTTTTTTTCATAATTTAAACAATAAAAACGTATTTAAATTGGTTTTTGTTAGGTGAAATATGAGAGGTGATAAAAAAGAGTTTAAAGGAAAAAAAGGAATTTCAAGATCCAAGAATATACTTTTGATTACAATGCTGATTTTGGTTTCTGCTTCAATTATTTGGTTTGTTCTTAAAGAACCTTTAAACAAAACAGCTGAACAAATTTCTTTGTATGAACATGAATTAGATCTTAAAATTAAAACCGTTTCTTTGGATGAGAATTCAATGAATATAACTGTTGTAAGAAATCCGGGAAGAGGGAAGTTTATAGGAACGTGTTTTAAAGTAGAAGGCCAAAATGTATCTGAAATATTCATAGAAAGAACTTCTTTGAATGAACTTGAAATAAAAACTTACACTTTAAATATGATAAGTTTGAATTCTCCTAATGCTATTAAAATACAAATTTCTCCGGTATTTAAATTGGAATCTGGAGAAGAAATGATTGGAGAAGTTAAAGATGAATATCAATTTTCATGGTCAAGATAAAAATCTATTTAAACTTGTTTTTTGTTAGTATAAAATGAGAAATATCTCAAAAAGAGGGGGTTTATCTAAGCCAGCTAAATTTATGTTGGTGTGTTCATTGATATTAATTCTAGCAGTTGTTGTTTGGTGGATTATTACTACGGGGATATTTCATAGAAGTTCAGAAGATTTGTTGGAGGAATCCAATTTAGATTTAAAGATTTCTCAAGTTAAAAAAATAAATGATAATACTTTAGATGTAACTTTGAAAAGAGGAGTTGGTGAAGGGGAATTTGTTGGGTTGAGTTTCACCGTGAGTGATGGTTCAAGAACAGAAGTAGTAAGAATTGATAGTTCAATTCCGGAAAATCAAGATGGAACTTTTTCTTTGAATTTTGTTTCCTTGAATGCATCCAAAATAAAAAGCATTTCGGTTACACCTATATTCGAAACAAAATCTGGAGAAGAAATTTTAGGTGAAACTGAAGATGAATACGTTACTCCAAACACTTGTTCAAATTATTGTCCTTATGGAGCTCAGTGTGGAGTTAATGGGTGTGGAATGCAATGTGGGAGTGGGTGTTCTTCTGGATATTTATGTTTGAATTATAAATGTATAAAAGAAAAAACTTCTTCTGGAAGTTCGGGAGGGGGAGGTTCGAGCAGCGATGATGAAAGTGATGAAAATGAACAACAAAACGAAACAGTTTGTAATTCCACAACATGTTTGGAGTTAGGTAGAACTTGTGGAACAGTTTCGGATGGATGCGGAAATACTTTGGAATGTGGAAATTGTTCAAGTGGATATCTTTGTAATTCAACTGGACAATGTGCTGCTGAAACTTGTTTTGGTTCTTTCAATCAATCTTGTTTAATTGAAAATGGGATTGGAATACAAATTAGAACATGCACCAATCCTCCAATTTGGGATAGTTGGAGTGAGTGTACTGTTGTTTCTTGTGATTTAAATTATGTTCAAAGTGGAAATACTTGCATTGCTTCAACTTGCTTGGGTTCTTCAACTCAATCTTGTACTATTACTAATGGCATTGGTTCTCAATCCAGAGAATGTATTAATGGAATTTGGGGAGATTGGGGAACTTGTACAGCTATATCTTGCGATTCAGGATATACTCTTTGTGGAAATAGTTGTGATATTTCTTCGCGTTCTTGTGCTATTACTAACGGTGTTGGTTCTCAATCCAGAATTTGTACTAATGACGTTTGGAGTTCTTGGGGAACTTGTACAGTTGTGAGTTGTAATTCATGTTACACTCAAAGCAATAATCTTTGTGTTGCTGTTAATTGTGATGATGAGAATGTTTGTACTACAGATTCATGTTCAAACAACATTTGTGTTCATAATGCAATAACTGGATGTTGTACTTCTTCTTCGCAATGTAATGATGGTAATGTTTGTACTACAGATTCATGTTCAAATAACATTTGTGTTCATAATGCAATAACTGGATGTTGTACTTCTTCTTCGCAATGTAATGATGGTAATGTTTGTACTACAGATTCATGTTCAAATAATATTTGTGTTCATAATGCAATAACTGGATGTTGTACTTCTTCTTCGCAATGTAGTGATGGAAATGTTTGCACAACTGATGTGTGTTCTTCTGGAGTGTGTTCTAATGTTCCTATAAGTAATTGCTGTACTTCTTCTTCGCAATGTAGTGATGGAAATGTTTGCACAACTGATGTATGTGCTGTTTCAACAGGAATATGTTCTAATGTTGCTATAACTCCTTGTTGTGGGAATTTAATCATAGAAGGAACAGAACAATGTGATGGAACTAATTTAAATCAACAAACTTGTGCAACAAGATTAGGCACAGAATATACCGGAATTTTGAGTTGCTCTTCTTCTTGTACATT
>CAYWFA010000021.1:0-8979 GCA_964457815.1 Candidatus Woesearchaeota archaeon | reverse complement strand
TATGTTGTTCGAGCTCTTCCAATAAAGATTCAAGCTCTGATTTACTTATTGCTGTCATGTTTAAACGATGAAAAAGCAGATTTTAAAGTTTGGGGTTAAGATAAATAATTCCAAATTACGCTTAACTCTCCTGGATAAAGAACAAGCATTTTACACCTATTAAGATATTCATAACCTTCTTTTAACTTCTCGGAAAATTGCGATGAAGAACCTAATTTAAATACTCTTAATTCACCATCTTTCTTAAAGATATGTTCTTGATTTACAAATTTCCTTTCTCTACAATTAAACTTGTTATAAAACAACCCTATTCCAGAAGGAGTTACACATAAACCTGAAAAACCAATTATAGATAATTTTGGATTTTCTTTTCTTAAATTTTTAATTATCTCATTCAAACTCTTCAAAAACGATTTATAAAAATCTTTTTTTTCAAAAAACTTTTCAATATGGTAAATATGTAAACCCATTTCCTTATCTCTTTTATTATCAAAAAGAGTCTTGGAATTTAAATCCGCTTCAGATAACTCTCCATCAACCAATTTATTCCACCCTCTTTTATTTAAAGGAATTGCCATGCAAAATCCTTGAATTTTACTTCCTTCATTTTCAAAAATCATGCCAAATTCAGGATTTTTTTTATACCACTTACTTAAAATATCAGAAGTTACAGGATTATCAGTTGGATAAACTTTTTTATCCAGTTCAAGAATTAATTCATAATCTTTTTCAACAATTGGACGGAATTTCATCTCATTTTAAAGAAAACGCTAGGGGTTTATAAAATTAGTTGATTAACAGAAGCTACAAGAATTCAACTTCAAATTTTTTCCCTTCTCTTATTGCTTTAGCATTAACAACATTTTTCAAATCTTCTAAAACAGATTTTATTTCTTGATAATCTTCTTTACTTAAAGTTAAAACAATTTCAGAATTCATTGCTTTTTTGTTTTTGGATTTTTCTTGCCTTACTTGAGAAAGAATAAAATATAATTTTTCTATTATTTTTATGTGTCCTTTCTCTTCTGAATCAGTATATTCAGGCCAGCAAGAGACATGAATTGATTTTGTTTTTTCATTCTTTTTGAAATATTCCTGATAAATTTCTTCTGAAATAAAAGGCATAATCGGAGCAACCAATTTTAAAATTGCAAGCAAAGAATGGTATAAAGTGTATTGAGCTGATAATTTTGCATTTCCCTCTCCCTGATAAACTCTTTTTTTAACAATTTCAAGATAATTATCACAAAAATCACTCCAAAAAAATCTTTCAACATCAAGCTTCACTTTTGAATATTCATACTCTTTGAAATTTTGTGTACACTCTTTCACCAAAATATTTAACTTATTTAAAAAGATTTCATCCAACTTTTCCAATTTAGAAGGTTTATTTTTAGGATTATAATCTTTAAGGTTCATGAAAACAAATTTAGATGCATTAATCAATTTGTTTATCATTTTTGTTCCTGCAATTAAATCTTTTTCTTGATAATCCAAATCATTTCCAAGCTTACTTCCCGCTGCCCAAAACCTTAATGCATCCGCCCCATATTTTTCAAGAACAACTCTGGGATCAACAACATTTCCTTTACTTTTAGACATTTTTTCTCCACCTAAAGAAACATTACCAGAAATAGCAATATCTTTCCAAGGAATAGTCTTTGAATGAAGATAACTTTTAACAATTGTATAAAATGCCCAAGTTCTAATTATATCATGAGCTTGAGGTCTAAGCGAATATGGAACTACAATCTTATTATCAACTAAATAAGATGCAAGTTGAGGAGTTAAAGAAGAAGTTGCCCAAGTATCCAATACTTTTTCTTCTGGTTCTGCTTCTGATTTGCACTTAGGACATTTCTTTTTAACTTGTAATGGATCAACTGGAAGTTCTTTCTCTTCAGCTAAGATAATCTCTTTACATTTTTCACATTTCCAAACAGGAATAGGAACTCCAAAATGTCTCTCCCTAGAAATATTCCAATCCCACTCCAAACCATTAACCCAATTATCATATCTCTTATGCATAAATTCAGGATACCACTTAATTTTATTTCCTTGCTCAATAAATTTTTCTTTTTTATCTAAAATTTTTATGAACCATTGTTCTGTTGTTACAAATTCGATCGGAGTATCACATTTATCATGGCAATTAACAACATGATTTACTTCTTTCTGTTCCAAAATAAAATTATGTTTTTTTAAGTCTTCAAGTATTTTTTTCCTAGCTTCCTTGACCTTAAGTCCTTTGTACTCTCCATAAATAATTCTTCCAGTTTTATCAAAAATTATTTTAGGAATTAATTTATGTCTATTAACTGCATCAACATCATATTTATCTCCATAAGAACAAACCATCATTGCCCCCGTTCCTTTGTCTGGATCTGCAGAAACGTCAGCAATTATTGGAACTTCAAAATCAAACAAGGGAACTTTTGCATTCTTACCAATAAAACCTTTGTATTTTTTATCTGCAGGATGAACAAAAACAGCAACACATGCTCCTAAAAGCTCCGGACGTGTTGTTGCAATCAGCAAATCTTTTCTTCCACAAGAGAATTTCAAAGTTGAAAACAAACTTTTCTCTTCTTTGTCTTCAAGTTCTGCTTGCGCAATAGAAGTCTGACATTCTGGACACCAAATAGTTGGAAATTCCTTTTTGTAAATATCTTTTTTCTTATATAAATCAAGAAAAGATTTTTGGGATATTTTTCTGGAATTATCATCGATTGTTGAATACGCAACATTATAATCACAAGATATTCCTAAATCTTTCCAATCCTTAACAAAATCAGGTAAAATATCTTTCAATGTCTTCAAACAAACTTTAATGAAATCCTCTCTTGACATTTCTTTGCTTTTTACATTATTTATTCTCTCAACTAATCTTTCTGTAGGCAAACCATTATCATCTGTTCCAAAAGGATAAAACACACTACCATTTTTATCTGACAAAAACATCCTTTGAAATCTTGCAATAAAATCTTCTTGAGAATAACTAAATACATGTCCGATATGCATTGCTCCAGAAACAGTAGGGGGAGGGGTATCAATGGAATAGATCTCTTTCTTTTTCAAGTCCACACTATAAATTTTTTCCTTTTCCCAAAATTCTTTCCATTTGCTTTCAATATGATTAAAGTCAAATTTTGAATTTGAACTGGAATTTGATTCTGCCATGTATAAACTTACCCAAGAAACTTTTAAAAACTATCTCTATTTAAAATATTCATGGCATCAGACAACAAAATAAACCTTCCAGGAGGATTTGGGGGGTTAATGCGTTACAGTGAAGAATATGACAGTTACATTAATTTAAAGCCTGCTCATGTTGTAATATTTGTAATCTTGATTATGGCCTTCAGAATAGTAATGCCTTTTATATTCAAATAAATTTCAATCTTTAAAATGATTCCAGGAGTTGACCCAAGACAAATGCAAGGAATGCTCAAAAAAATGGGTATTTCTCAAGAGGATGTAGATGCTTCTAAAGTTATAATTGAAAAAACCGACAATTCAAGAATAATTATCAATAACCCTTCTGTCCAAAAAATAAAAATGCAGGGACAAGAAACTTTCCAGATTGCAGGAGATATTTCTGAAGAATCTGCAGAACCTGAAATCTCTGAACAAGACATAAAAACTGTTGTAGAAAAAACAGGAGTTTCAGAAAAGATTGCGCTTGAAACTCTTGAAAAAAACAACGGGGATTTAGCTGAAACAATTTTAGAGTTAAGCAAATAAAATGACATTTCATTCAATCTACAAAACAATAGTCAAAAAATTAGAATTTGAAGGAAGAATTAAAACTCTCTCCCTTCAAGAAACATATTCTCTTGATAACCAATTTGCGGAAGGATTAGTTCCAATAAAACAAGAATTCCACAAAAAACATAATGCTTCAAGGTATTACACAAACAATCTGGAAAAAACAACAATTCAAGTATAAAAGAAAATTCCTACAAAAAAAATGCCGACGCTAATAAACAAAACACAAGAAATTCAAACGGGGCTGGAAAAAGAAAGTAAAACAGAGTTAGTAGATTATAAATTACTTGAAAACATAGATAATTTAATGAAAGAAATATCCAGAGATTATCTAATAAAATCTCATCGCTCTTGGGTAGGAGCTGAAAAAGTCATAATTTATCAAAATTCTAATTAATTTCCAAAAAACTTTCACTCCTATAAAACAGCAAAAAGTATATAAATAAGCTATACATCGTAATTTATACTTCTAAATTGCCAACTTTGAACAGGAGGGGAAAGTCTAAAAGTTAATGGAAGAAATAATCCAAGAAAAAATAAGCGCCGATCACCTTTTATATGTAAGTTTGAAATACACGAAAACTTGTGATGTAATCAAAAATCTCATTCTTAGGTGGAGAAAAATGATTGAAACAAGCATTGAAGAGATTTTAAAGCATGCCAAGAAAAAGAAAAAAATAAGTTCTATTTCTTCGAATCCTTTAGGAAAAATCGAAGATGTAAAAAAGTTATTCAAAAAAGACACTAATTTTTTAGAAGTTATTGAAATGTATGAGATGTTCAGAAAAATCGAAGAGTTAAGAACAGAAAGAATTGGAGAATTCAGAAAAAACGTGGCGTTAAGAATTTTTTACCGTGGAAAGGAAATAAATGTTGATTTAGAAAAGCTCAAAGAATATGCTGAGAAGCTGGAAAAGTTTATAAGTACTACAAAACAATTTCTTCTATCAAAATAAGCTGAAAAGCTTGAAAGATAGTATAAAAAATGAAGAAAATAATCGTAATAACTTCAGGAAAAGGAGGTGTAGGAAAAACCACAAGTGCAATAAACTTGGGTGCTGCAATGAATTATTTTGGAAAAGACGTTTTAATCATTGATGGTAATCTTTCAACTCCTAATATTGGAATTCATTTAAATTCTCCTGAAGTTCCAATAAACCTCAATCATGTTTTAAGAGGAAAAGCTGAAGCAAAAGAAGCGGTTTATGAACATGAATCTGGATTAAAAGTAATGCCTTCTTCTTTATCCATAAAAGAATTGAAAAAAATTAAACCTGAAAAAATATTGGAATTCAAAAAAGATTTCCAAGAATTATCTGAATATGTAATTGTAGATAGTTCTGCCGGATTAGGAGATGAATCTTTAGCTACAATCAATCTTGCAGATGAATTGATAATTATAACAAATGCTGAAATGCCTGCGATAACCGATGCACTTAAAACAATTAAATTAGCACAACAAATGAAAAAAACAGTTATGGGGGTAATAGTTACAAGGGTAAGAAAAGATGATATTGAAATGAATCCTGAAACAGTTAAAGACATGCTTGAATCGCCTATTCTTGGAATGATTCCGGAAGATATAACAATTAAAAGAGCACTCAACAGAAAAGATGCGGTTGTACACACACATCCTAAATCAGACGTTTCCAGAGCATACAAAGAGATTGCTGCAAGAATTGTTGATGTAGAATACAATTCCAAAAAAGACAGGCCTTCTTTTTGGAGAAGAATTATAAAAAAAGACGGAAGTAATTTCTGGAAAAGAACAATGAAAAAGAACATTTAATTTAAAAAAAATTAAATGTCTTATAAATCTCATTAAATTATCCTATCAAATTATATAATTATCCTGTTAAATAATATGCTATCCCGCTATAATGAATCCTAGAACTCTTCATTATAACTAAATCCCTCTTCTATAATATAACTTAACTTATTTTACACCCATTAGCAATATTTTTCTCAGGACAAACCAAAACAACTTCAGAATGGTCCTCAGAAACAGCAGCAAGAAGCATTCCTTGACTTTCAATTCCTTTCATAAGCCTAGGTTTTAAATTAACAAAAACAGCAATCTTTTTTCCAACAAGTTCTTCTTTTGAATAATATTCTTTAATTCCAGCACAAATAGTTCTCTCACCAATTTCCGAACCAACATCAAGATTTATCTTGTAAAGTTTATCAGCTCCTTCAATATCTTCAACTTTCTTTATTTGAGCAACACGCAAGTCAATAACTTGCCATTCATTGAATTCGACAATTCCTGGAATTTTTTCTTTCTCTTCTACCATAAATATTACAAATTACATAATAAACTCAACTTTAAAAAATTTTAGATAATTAAAGATAATTTAAAAAAATAAAATTAAATGCATCTCTGTCCTGGAGCATTATAAGTTGCTTTAGTATAAGTTCCACTTGCTCTACAATGACAAGTTATTATATCTGAAACTTCACATATACCAGATGTCGTGGTTCCCCAAGTTACAGTGGTTCCTACACAAGAAGATGGATTCGTTGACCTCCCGTCACAGGGATACAGACCATACTCTGCTTGACATTGAGCAAGACAAAGTGAAGACCTCTGTAAAATAGACATTGAAAAACAATCTTCCGCAGGAGATAAATATACTTCTGTTTCTTCTGTTGCCGAGCAGGTCAAGATTTGAGTAGTACATGTAGCAGGAGCCATATAACACAATCCACTTGTTGTTATTGTAAATCTTGAATCTGTCTCATCATCTACTCCACAAGCCCAAACACCTCCAGATAACTTCATTACTTGTCCAGCAACACAGCCTGTTGGAACTTGAATTTCCCCTAAAGAATGTCCCATTACAGGAGGGTTAGTTCCACCCCAAGCATAAACACCAATTCCTAATAAAGCAATAGAAAGAACAACCATTAATGTATAAGCAAGTTTGTTTGAAATATCGAATTTCTTCAACCCCTTTTTCTTAACCATATCAAAGATAAATAAAATGTATTTAAATACTTTTTGATTTAATTAAGAATAAAAAGTAAATTAATACTAAATTTAAAAAAAAGATTTTTTCTTTACTCCTCAATATGCTTGTTCTATATATCCACAAGCAGAAGTTGCATCTGTTGGACAGACTGAAGCATATCTGAGTTGTGAAACCTCGCCACCTATACATTCTGTTTGCAAAACAGGTGTTGCATAAACATCCCATTCTGGAGGAGGTACCGCTTGATAACCATCTAAATGATAAGGACACAATTCTGTAGAACAATCTGGTTTATCAGAACAAGTATCAATATAATAACAATCTTCTGTAAGTGAAGCATATGAAATAAAGTCAGGATTCCAACCATCCCAATTACATGAAAAACCTACGGTCCCACAAGTCCAAATTCTTGTGGCCGAATTATATTTAAGTGTATCTGTATCCCCTGTACAAGTTGGAGGAAGATTTGCAGTATTAATCCATGAACCACTTGAAAACATTACAATTCCACTTCCACTTGGAGGAGCTAATTCACCCATACTATGTCCCATTACAGAAGGATTATTCCCCCCAAAAGCATAAACTCCAACACCAAGAAGTATAATTGCAATCAAAAAAATTATTGAATAAAAAACTCTATTAGGAATATTTATTTCTATTTTTTCAACCTCTTTCTTATTCCTCATTTTATTTTCAACCATTTTTACTATTTAAATTTATTCTTTATTTAAAATAAATAACTTCCACAACTAAAAGTCCGTGTTGCTGAATTATATTGGAGAAAAGTCCATCCATCACACTGAGGAGGTAAATTTGTAGTACTAGTCCATACACCTCCTGAAAACATCAACATTCCTGAATTAACAGGAGGAGCTAATTCACCCATACTATGTCCCATTACAGAAGGATTATTCCCCCCAAAAGCATAAACTCCAATACTCAAACATAATATTCCAAATAAAATTATAATAGAGTAAAACAATTTCTTTGTAAGAACTATCTTCACCATCTTAATAAAATAGAGAAAGAGTTATTTAAATAGTTTTTCTTTCAAAGAATTATTCATAAATCCTAGTCAAATAATCCTCAATATCCAAAACCTTTTTACCTTTAAGTTCATAGTCTCTCCGAACAGGAATATTCAAATTTTCAAGACCTAACATCTCAGGTTGAACAAGACCCTCATAAACTAAAAACAATAAACCATACTCTCCATTTTTAACCTGAAGCTCAAAAGGACTTCCAATCTGCATAATCTGAGAACCTCTTTCTGTCATATTGTTTCTTAACTTATCTGCTAATTCTTTTCTATAAGCATCTCTTTTATCCACAATTGCAAAATAATATCTTGCAAGAGGAATATCCATATGAAAATTATCTGGAGATTTAACAACATTCCACCTAAGATGTGCAGATTCTAAAGGTATTTCTTTTATCATTTTAGGTTTCTTCTTTTTATCTTCTTTCATGAATAAACAAACTTAAAGAAGATATATAATATTTACTGCACACTATAATATATAATACGCAAACCTTTTAAAACAAAACCCCTATAAACTAAATATGTTCTCAAAAAAAACCTGTAAAAGATGTGGAAGAAAAACAAGTAAAAATAATAGCTTTTGCCCTAATTGCGGATTGCCTTTAGGAAAGAAAAGTACAAAAGAAGAGTATGGGATGCTTGGAGAAAATGATTCTTTCAATGAAGACCCTTTCTCAAATTCAATGTTCGGAGGATTAGGGGGAGGAATTATGAATAAAATGATTGCAAATACAATGAAAATGTTAGAAAAAGAAATGCAGAGAGAAATGAGAAATTCTTCAAAACCACAAAATTCTTCAAATAATCTAAATAATTTCCCAAATACAAAAATAAGATTAATGATAAATGGAAAAGAAGTTGATTTAGGAAACAAAGTATTACAAAATAACGCTCCTAATGAAAAAAAAGAAAAGCCAAAACAAAATGTAATAAAATTCAAAAAGTTTTCAGAAGAACAAATCAAGAAATTTTCTAAACTTCCAAAAAAAGAACCAAAAACAGAACTTAAGAGAATAGGGGATAAATTAACTTATGAGGTAGAATTGCCTGGAGTAGATTCCATAGAAAATATCTCACTTACTAATCTTGAAAGCAGCATAGAATTAAAAGCTATTGCAAAAGAAAAAGCCTACTCTAAATCTATCCCTCTAAAGCTCCCAATAATCGGACATGACTTCTCAGAGGAAACATTAACCC
>CAYWFA010000020.1:0-9480 GCA_964457815.1 Candidatus Woesearchaeota archaeon | reverse complement strand
GGTTATCATCAAAACAAGTACTTCTAGAAATATTTAAACGTTACTATTCTTGGATAATACTACATTTCATCACCCAGTTAAATACCACATCAACAAGTTTATCCAAATATAATCCGATAGCAGGATAATTTAATTACAATAAATAATATTCTTAGCTTCTTGTTCTGTATAAAAATAACCCCTCTTTATTCTTTCTCTTGCTTTTTTTATCTCAAAAATAGCCTTTTTACTAAGTTTACTCTCTTTTTTATTCATATTAAAACTAATTTATTCAATAATTTAAATCTTTCTCAATAATTCTCCCAAACAACCAGTTTTCCTTTATCATCCCTTAAAAACAAGGAATCTCCGGTGTTTGTCCAAACATAAGTTTCATTGAAATCTTCAGCTGTTATTTCAACCTGATACTCGCTTTTCAAAACAAAATCCGGAAAAACAAAAGTTTTCCTTCCTTCATCTTTTATGCTCCACCCTTCTAAGTTGCAATTAAAATCACAGGAATTATAAAAAATTACACTTTCATCAGGTCCAAATTTATGCAAGTGTATACATTCCGCACACTTACTTAAAGACTTTTCACACAAATTCTCATTCCTCGCAATGCATTCTTCCCAAGCTTTTTCAAACACCCCAAAATAATTGTCATGCCCCTCAGGAAAATAATAATTCGCATACCCTTTTTCAACAATCTTTGCATTCAAGTTCTCATCATTATCAAACAAATAAGCCAACTCTCTATCATACCTATCTGTTCCTCTTCTTTCAATAACAATTGTTTTGTTTAAAACCAAACTTTCTGTGTAAGCCTTAGCTTCTGCATAATATTTCTCCCCTCTTTCAGGACAATTCAAACCCAACATCCTCACACTCACCCCTTCCACAACAACCGTATCTCCATCAATCACTCTTTCAACCTCAATCAACTCTTGATTTCCAACATTTTTCACAACCCATCCATCAAAAGAACCGTAATTAGCTATTAAAAATACCAGAACTAAAACCACTAAACCTACAACGTATTCCAGTTTTTTCATATATTATATAATAATCATCTTTATAAAAGAATTTCTGTTTTTTTTCCTATGAAAGCAAAGATAAACTTTGTATTCATTCGTCTTCCCCACGAATTGAATAAGGAATCCAAATGAAAGATGTTGTTTTACTTGCTGATCCAACTACTTCTGCATGGGACTTTGCTGAAAAAATACAAAATTACATAAAAAACACCAAAGAAAAAGAAGTTAAATTAGATGAACTTGAAATCAGCGTCTTTGGTGACAATGAAATTCTTCCTCATGTACCTGAAAACATAAGAAAAAAAGATGTTTATTTAATTCAATCCTCCAATAAACACCCAAACACTTGGTTAACAGAACTTATTTTCACTAAAAATCTTTGTTTGAAAGCAGACGTTAACAGTTTAAGTTTGGTTTTACCTTATTTGAGATATGCAAGACAAGACAGAAAACACATGTCCAGAGTTCCAATTTCAACAAGAGCAGTTGCAGATGCAATTTCAGGAGGAATTAAAAGAATTATAACAATGGATTTGCACTCTCCTCAAATAGAAAATGCTTATCCCGAAAATGTTGCATTAGACAATCTTCAAAGCTTTCCTGAACTTGTAAGATATTTAAGAGAAAATAAATCTTCTTACCTTGAAAATATTGCTGTTGTTTCTCCAGATGTAGGAGGAGCAGGAAGAGCAAATTCTTTGTATAAAAGATTTGTAAAAACAGAAAAAAATATTTCCAAAAACAAAGATAAATATTCAATTGCAATAATGAGCAAGTTCCGAGATAAACCTGGAAGTGTTGAAAATATGTTTTTAATTGGAGACGTTAATGAAAAAAACGTTTTAGTTGTAGATGATATTCTTGATTCAGGAAATTCAGGAATAAAGGCAGCAGAATTATTAAGAAAAAAAGGAGCACAAAAATTAATATTTTATGCAACTCATGGATTATTTACAAAAGGAACACAAGACATTCAAAAAGCATACGATCTCGTAATGACAAGCAACACCCATTACAACCAAAAACAAGACAACGGCATAGAAGTAATTGATATGAGCCCTACATTTGCAGAAGCAATTTACAGAGCTCAAGAAGGTTTATCTGTTTCTAAATTATTTGAATAAAGTATTTACTCTTTTAAAATTTCTTTTAAATTTTATTTGATATTAAATAAATAATCTCTATTGCAATTATTACAGTTAAAAAAATCGAGATTATACCAGATAAGGAAATTATACTTTCTTTTGAATACAAAAGTAAATAAGTTAAAATTATGAAAGGTATACTTAATGTTAATACAGAAAGGCTTCTTCCCCAAGATTTTAATTTTTGTAATCCTATTCCAGCAAACAAAAAAGATACAGAGAAAAACAAGCAAATCCCCATAAAGATTATTTCCAAACCTTCAATAGCAGATGAACCAAAACTTTCTTTTATCAATGTCCCCATTAAAAATAAAAATAAAAAAGAAAATATATAGTTTAAAACAAAAATAATTTTTATTTCCCAGGGAGTTTTTTTCTTTTCTTTTTTCATTTTATTTAAGTTTTCTTGAAAGCCTCTTTAGCTTCCTGGAAAAACAACAAATATCCAATAATAAATATATTTATTGCAAGATTAATTATTTGTATCAATGTTGAACCTGAAATCATATTGTATATTTGAGCTGTACCAAATAAAAATGCAATTATTACTGCTCTCATTCTTGCCCACCTTTTCAATCTCCATAAATCTCTTGCTATGAAAAAATTAAGAACTGCAAGTCCAATAAACATCAAGCTCATAAAAATCAAACTTGTTTTAAGAACACCCTCATCCAGCTCCTGAAAATTAGATAATTCGTTTAAACCAAAATTGGAATCTCCAACGTTTATTATTTGATTCACAATATAGCCTGAAAAAATTATCAATGCAAGTGCTACTAAAACATATAATCCCGCATTTATGTAATGCAAGATAGAAATAACTTTAACCATGATTGGGGCATTATCTGGTCCATGATATTTATTCTCTTGATTTGAGTTGTATTGAAATTGTTTTTGTTGTTCCATCTTTTTGTTATGCGGGTGAAAAGAAACTTACCTTTGAATTTGGAAATTTCTAATTCCTCCTCGAAAATGCGGGTGAAAGGGTTCGAACCTTCGCAAGCACTAAGCTACTGGATCTTAAGTCCAGCCCGTTTGACCACTCCGGCACACCCGCGTCATTGATTGTGGTCAAACTCGTTTATTACCTGAACTTCCCAATGTTCTGGGAATAGGTCGAGCAGCGGTTATTTGTGAGGCCTGACCACTCCGGCACACCCGCTTATCTTACACAAAAAGTAGCTAATATTTAATTATAAACCTTACTGATTTTAAAATTATCAAGAATTCAAAAGCTTTATAATACATATTTCCCAATTAAAGTATCATTATGGAACAATCTAAAAGAGTGAAGTTGAAAAAATATCTAGCACTTTTAACAATTTCAGTTTTAATTGCAGTTTCAATATTCTTTATCTTAGGAAACAAAGATTCTTTTTCAATATTTGACGCAGATGGAAAATTTAATCTAGGAAAAAAATCTCCTGCTCAAACAGATTCCCCTGCACCAGCACCAACTTGTGATGATGGAATTCAAAATCAAGGTGAAGGAGGAGTTGACTGTGGAGGACCATGTCCTGAAGCTTGCCCTCCAAGCTGCCACGATGGAATCTTGAATCAAGACGAAGAAAAAACAGATTGTGGTGGAACAATCTGTGCAGCATGCCCAACATGTACAGACGGAATCCAAAACCAAGGAGAAAGACGTGTTGACTGTGGTGGCCCATGTGAACCTTGTCCTCCAGACTGTTACGATGGAATTCAAAATCAAGATGAAACAGGAGTTGATTGTGGAGGAACAATTTGTGCAGCATGTCCAACTTGCGATGATGGAATTTTAAATCAAGGAGAATGCCAAATAGATTGCGGAGGTCCTTGCCCTGCTTGTCCTTTAATCACTGCTTTAACCGCAGATGAAGTTTCCAAAGTTAAAAACGCAATTTTATCAAGTGAGTTTGTATCTGCCTTACCTAATGATGGGGTAATTTCTTTGCACTTCTTTAATTATCAATGTGGACAAAGAGTTGAATTAGACACTTTCCTTATAGGAAAAGACCAGATATTAACAAGCGGAACTCCAGATATAGAAGCCATAATGCATTCAAAGTACATTGCAGAAATATCCACCACTGATTTATGTGATATAATTATCAAAGCAGACACAAATGGCGACATGGCCTTTGGAAGCGAATTAAGCGATTCAAAACTTCTTTTCAAATATTCTGGAATGGTGAAATACAGAGATTGTTTTGGATTTTAAAATTTTTATAATTCTGTTCAAGAAATTATATTCCTTAACAAAATATTTCCAGAACATTCATGCTCCCAGAAACCAGTTCCACCATTGCTGATAAATCTGTTGTCAGTTAAAGTATTTTGTGTGCTTCTCATTAAAACTGTACCATATCTGTCAACATTACTTGAAGCATTGTTCCAAGTTACATTCACATAATGGGTATCAAACAAATACATTCCCCAATCAGAATTACTTGTTAAAATATTTTTATGAATATATCCTCCACTTACACTTTGAGTTGACAAAGGAATCTCTGATGAAGAAATTATTCTATTATTGCTTATATTAATATCCTGATCATTAACCAACCATATACCTGTATCTGTTGTTGTTATATTTGAATTTTCAATCTTGATATGCTTGCAATAAGCAAGTTCTATTCCATTTCCAGTAGATGCCCCAGAACTTCTTATATTACAATTCTTGACTGTAAGAGAATTTCCATTATTATACCAATAAGGTTGAGCAATTCCTCTTCCATCTCCATAAGTTATTGTATGCCCTTGACAATCCAAGGTTATTCCAACATGGTTTATAGTAAAGCAAGTGCCTGTTGATGAAACATCTGAAGTTAATTTATAAGTTGTAGTAGGAGAATTCAATGTTTGACATGAATTTATATTTATTTCTTGTCCATCAAAATCTGAATTCATTAAATCCCTCAACAAATCAATTCTTTCACCATAAACATTATTTCCAGCAACACTTCTTGCATTGTCAAGCATACTTCTCATTGTTTGAAGAACTATTGGATCTTCAAGTGCACGATTATAATTATCTTCAGAATATTCAACAAATGCTTTCATTTGAGAACTTGCAGGCCCATAATATAAAGTATAATATTCTTCAAGCAAGGCATCTATATCTAAATCTGTATCCCAGTATGCTCTAGCAGTAACGTAAATATTAAAAGAAGTTGCAACAAAAGTATCCCATTCCAGATTATCTAATGGCCAATTACTGTAAACTTCCATAAATTCTCCTTTAGAATTGCTTTCAAGATCTTTAAGGTCATCAACGATTATATGAGGAAAATAAGACGGAACACCTTGTGTGAAACCTTCAGGCCTATTATGTAAATAATAATCATAAGTATAAATCTCTTTAGAAGGAAGAATTTCCAACCACTGACTCTTTAAATCAAGATACTCTTGTTTTTCTTGTTCTGATGCAAAATGACTTCTCCATCTAGTTATCATAACAACTAAATTTGGAGCAACTGGCTTAGAAAGATTTCTAGGAGGAAACAGGTATGGAGGATATGCAGCATTAAGAATTTTCTTTCCAGAATATTTTGGATCATTGTAAATTTCCCATGCAACATTATTTACATATTCCCAAGTGTACTCAGATAATGCAGATTCCCATCCTCTACTCATATCTTCCATTGCTAAACATGCAGCACTTGATTCAGAAGGGCCCCTAAATCCATCACTAGGCATAACACTTACTATAGAAACATTGTATAAATCAAACATTGCTTTAGCATATCTTACATTTTCTTGAAGTAATCCCTGAGAACATAAGTCAGGAACAGGATTATCCCCATTCATTCTTACTCCATCAAGGATTGCATAATATTCAGGATGTTGAGTCTTTTTTTCATCACGACCTATTACTGCAAGTATTCCATGCCCTGGCCCTCCTAAAGACCCAACCATAAATTCAAAATAATGATTTGATTTCAAACTTAATTGCCACTGTAATTGATTTTCATAATCAGGATATAAGTGAGGAGAAAGGTGTCCAAATTCTTTGTAATATATCATGAAACTTCTCATAGGATAATCCGGATTTTTCAATAAATTAATATTTCCAAAACCAACACTTGGCTTTTCTGGAATTACCATCCCAATCTCTCCTGGAGCATACCATCTTATACCTTGATCATATAAAAATTCAAATACAGCATTCATAGAACCGGAGCCATCTGTTTTCCAAATATCTTTTCTTGAATTAAACTGATTAGGATAAAAAGAAATAAAATCATTTCCCCATTTATCTTTAGTTAAACTATCCCATTCCTCAAAATTATCAGGACCTGAAAAAATAAATGGAGCATCATCTCCAATCAAAACTATATAATTTTCTCCTGAAACTATTTTGAATCCATTATATTCACATCCTTGACTAGTTATTCCTAGGCTGTCTGTGTAACTGCTTCTTCCAATGTATACATGATATTGTTTGCTTGAATTAATATTATTCGAGATTGGTAGAATTACTCCTGTCATATTATAAATATACATTTGAAAATAATTTGCAGCGAGTTTAGTCATATTTGGAGCAGTTGAAGAAATAATAATATCTGCATATCCAATTCCATTTTCTACAATATATTTTAAATTCCCATCATCTTTAATGCAAGTTCCATTATATTGACAAATATATCCTGTTGTACAAGTTCCACAATTCAATGTCTCCCCACATCCATTTGAAACTGTTCCACATGTTCTTTGTAATGCTGAACATGTTGTAGGTGTACAAATTGTTTCATTTTCATTTATTTCTTGTTCACTTGTGTCATCCTCAGAACTTCCTCCACTACTTCCTCCACCTCCACCCCCAGATGAACTTTGCTGCTTAATACATTGATAATTCAAACACAAATACCCTGAATCGCATCCACTTCCACATTGCATTCCACAACCATTAAATCCACATTGAGCACCTGTTGGGCAATAATTTGAACAAACATTTGGTGTAATATATTCGTCTTGGACATTACCTATAACTTCTACACCTTCTTCATTTAAATAAATTGGAGTAACTGAAATTTTCTTTACACGAGAAGCATTAAGTGAAATAAACTTCAACAAAAAATTTCCTGTTTGTTCCTCAGGCATTGAACTATTAACTCTTATTATCTCGGTTGTTGCACCATCACTAACTTGAAAACTTAGCCCTATAAATTCTCCTTCCCCAGCATTTCTTTTCAGGGTTACATCCAACGTGTTGTCATTAATTTTTTTCACTTGAGAAATTTTTAAATCAACATTTTCATCATCATAAATTTCTTGCTTTTCATCCCAACCTTGAACAATAAAAAATATGATTACTCCTAATATTATAATCAAACTCCCAATAAGCAAATTAACAGCCAATCTTGGCAATTCACCTTTTTTTTGCATAGATAATACAAGAATTATTTATTTAAAAATATATACAAAATATGTTGACGATCAATAATTACTTTCAAAAGGTCCTAAATCAGGAGCTGAACCATACCATTCTTTACAATTTTCTCCAGCATGATAACCTGCAGTTGCACAGTGATATCCCGGGATAATTATTCCAGCATCAATTAAATCACTTCCTTCACTTAAATGTCCAAAGGATATATCCGGAAGAGAACCATCTGCTTTTCTTATATTCATTAATTCTGTCATATCTAAACTCTCAAAATCTTCATCAGTTACATTGAATGCAGGATTGTAATACCACCAAGGAATTGAACCAGGAGAAGGATCATTGTAAATCCAACTATTATTGCTTTCATTGTACCAAGCAAGATAAGTAGATAATTCATATTTCCACCCAATAGCATCTCTTCCTTGGCTATCATATACAATATTATTATGATAAGTAGAACCATTGGAATCAGAATATCCAATTCCATTTTTGTAAGCAAAATTATTGATTAATCTTGCACCATTAGGGTATCCTCCTCCACGATGAACTCCAATATTATTGTAAAATCCAACTCCTCCCCCACTCCCGGTACAATCAGCAGCTATAGAATTTTCTATTTTCACAAAATTCTTTTCTCCAGGAATATAATTTGGAGTGTAATCAAAACCCATTCCAGTAAGCTTATATCCATTTCCTTCTATTTTCCAATCTTCATCTATATTTTCATATTTATTTGAAGCCATTGCCCAACAATTATTGAAATGTCTATATGCTTGTCCACTCGGATCAAATCCATCATCTGAATAATTGAAAGCTCTGCATCCTTCCCAGTAAAAATAATTTTCATAATATCCATGAACTTTCCATCCGTCAGCAGCATTCCCTGGACTTTCAGAATATCTATCATAAAGATTATATGCATCACAATTTATCCAACTTGTATTATCTGATTCAAACATTGCATCTTCTCCATCAAAATCATTCCATGCATAACTCCAATGCTGAAATCCACGTCCATCAATATCATGAGAAACCATATTTTCATAATGAATATTTGCTCCAGAAGAACCAATGCCTCCAACTTCAGAATATGGCTTTGATTTTCTTGACCAATCAGGAGGATTTTGATGTATATGCCTAACTGTTAAACCTTTCAAATAAATATATTCTGCATAATGTATGCTTATTCCCCCAAGCCATCCATGAACATTTGGCTGAATTAAACTTCCATCAACAATAGGTTTTTCACCAGGATAATTATAATATCTTATTGGATTTTCTTTAGTCCCACTAACACCTGCGTAGGTATTATGCTCATTAGGTTCTATAATTATTCCTATGGTGCTGTAATATCCAATATATTCTATAGGATACCAAACTCCACCCCGTATGTAAACAATATCTCCTGGCTCAGCAAATTCAGCTCCTTTTTGCCAAGTATAGAATGGTTGTTCAAATGTTCCAGGCCAACCATCATTTCCCCACAATGCAACAAAATAAGTATTCCCAGGAACTTCCAACAAACACACCCCATGAGAACAATACTCTCCTTCTTCACAAGCCACACCATCACAACTTAAATCATTTCTTGCAATACAAAGATTATCAATACAATCATATCCTTCTAATGGACATTCTCCATAGCTAAAAACTGTTCCATCAATATTTCTTGTTCCACATTGATAATCCAAAGCATCTCCATACCTTAACCCTTTATCAAGATAAACATTAGAATAATCTCCTTCAACATTTTCTTGTTCATCATCAATTTCATCATCACTGCTATCTGAATTTTCATCATTAGTATCATCACTGCTATCGGAACTTCCCCCACTACTTCCTCCACCTCCTCCTCCAGATGAACTTTGCTGCTTAATACATTGATAATTCAAACATAAATACCCTGAATCGCATCCACTTCCACATTGCATTCCACAACCATTAAATCCAC
>CAYWFA010000019.1:0-9586 GCA_964457815.1 Candidatus Woesearchaeota archaeon | reverse complement strand
TGAATAGCCTTTCTTATTTCTAATCCTATATCTATAAGAAGAAGAGTGTGTGCTTTTATTGATTGATTTTCTTTTACAACTTCCATAAAACTATCGGGTTCATAAGATTTTTTCCAATAAGGCATAGAAGTTATTTTTCCAAATTTGTATAATTGAAGTCCTGTTTCAGCAACAGCATCCAATATAGATGCATTATTCATAACTTTATACTTAATTCCTGAAAGGATAGCTTCTTCAATCAAAGTTATATGGGTTGTAGCAGTTAAAGGGCTTCCATATACAAGCAAAGCAACATCCATCTTTTTAGCTTCATCAACTATTTCCAAGTTTTCAACTTTTTCACGATTAGCTACAACAAACTTTTTTCCTATTTCATCAATAAGTGCCTGATAAGTATATGGGAAATCAACTGTATATGTATCAAGATAAACTCTTTTACATCTCTTAAGTATCTCTATTGCTTCTTTAGATAAGCTTTTCTCATTTAATCCAAGGCCTATTAGGTATAACATGATTAGAAATAGTAAATTTGGTTTATTAATTTATTGATAATTTCAAAGCTTAATCTTAAAAACCCTTTATATTTATTAGTTCAATGAATGCAGAGGTGTACTCAATTTTAAGTGTTGTAGTAGTTTCATTGATTTCTCTTGTAGGAATATTTTTTGTTTTAATGAAAAAAGACAAACTCAACAAAATAATTTTACTTCTTGTTTCTATTTCAGCGGGTTCTCTTTTAGGAGGAGCATTTTTACATTTAATCCCAGAAGCATTCGAGAAATCAAGTTCAATACTTACAACCTCCCTTCTTGTTCTTTCAGGGATAATCTTGTTTTTTGTAATTGAACATTTCATACACTGGAGACACTGTCACATTCCAACTTCCAAATCTCATCCGCATTCATTGGGAACAATGAATATAATTGGAGATGGAATTCATAATTTCACAGACGGATTAGTTATTGCTGCAGCATATTTTGTAAATATTCCATTAGGAATTGTAACCACTTTAGCTGTTGTGCTTCATGAAATTCCTCAAGAAATAGGAGACTTCGGAGTTCTTATCTATGCAGGGTATTCAAAAAAGAAAGCACTTCTCTTTAATTTCCTTTCGGCTTTAACAGCAATTCTTGGTGCATTGGTTGGAATAATCTTTGCTGGAAGCAGTGAAGCTTTTGCATTAATTGTGGTTCCACTTGCTGCAGGAGGATTTTTATACATTGCAGGTAGTGATTTAATTCCTGAACTACATAAAAATCAAGAAAAACAATTTTCATTCAAGAAGATAATTGGTATTATATTAGGTATATTGATAATGTATGGATTAACTTTTTTAGAAGGAATTTAGATGTTTAATTATATGTAACAGTTGATTTATTATGATTAATCTATTTTAATAATATATTCTCCTAGCATGATTTTACTTAGATAACTTGTAAATTTACCAATAAATAAAATAAAAATCCTATTTCTTGTTAGCTAAAAAAACACCAAGAAGTCCCAAGAAAAAAAGTGCAGCACCATATCCAACAGAGCCTTGCACAACATCTGCAATTGCATTACCTGTTAATGCAGGATATCCAATAGCAATCCCTAAAACAATTGAACCCAAAGAAAGAACAGTGATTGCTTTTTCAAGTCCGGAAGATTTTTCTTTTTTTTCAAGAAGTTTGTTTTTAAAATCCTTTGAATACTCCAATAAATTCTTAATGTCATTAATTTCATCTCTTGTTATCTTATCTTTATGTTCTTTTAAATATCTTATTGCAGTAGAAGAAGCTCTATCAAGTCTCTTGCTTAAAGATTGAATATATTTATCATGGTCCCCTACTTCGGATTCATGATTATAATGATATAATGTTTGAACAAAAGTCTCAGATGCATCAGGTATTTTTCTAAATTCTCCATTATTTGCATATTCTTGTATGTGGTTTAAACGTTTTAAAATAGTTTTAGTTTCAGGCTTATATTCTTTATTTTCATTCTTTAAAACAGCTTTTATATCTTTTCTGAAATTATTTCTTTTTGGAAATATTTTTCTTTCCAATTCTTTTAATTCATCATTCAAATAATCATAATTAACTTCTTTCACCATTTTTTACTTTACACTATAGATTTTGCAGCTTATAAATATTTCTGGGATGAATTTTTACTTCTCTTTTAAGATTTTCAATCCTTGAACGCAATCTTCAACAGGAGAAGGACTTTCACATACAATTGTTATATTTTTATCTTCGGGCAAATTATCAAAAAGCTCTTTCCATTGTTTTTTTTCAACTGGGATATGGTTTCTTTCTCCCTTTTCTCCATATTCTATTCCAGAAAAATGACAGTGCCATTTTTTCTGTGGAAACAACCTTTTTATTTTTTCATAATCAACTTTTTTTTCTCTTGCTAAAATATGTGCAAAATCAATACAAAAACTACATCCAGTTTCTTCTACTAATCTTGAAATTTCTTCAGGACTTCCAAAAACATTTATTTTACCCATAGTTTCGGGGCAGAGTTCAACATTCCATTTTTTCTTTTCAATTGTTTCCATCATCTCAAGAATTCTTTTTTTTATATTCTGGAATGTTTCTTCTTCAACTTTTTTCTTGTCTTCAGGAGTTTTAGCTTTTTGAAAATCTTTTCCATAAAATCCAGAATGAAAAACAATACTTTTTGCTCCCAATGCATGTCCTATCTCACAACACTTCAGAATTCTTTGCATACTTGCATGAACTTTTTCTTTTTCTTCAGAATTCAAATTAACAAAATATTGTGCATGAATGCTTAAATCAATTTTATTTTTCTTTGCAATTTTTCCAATCTCTTCTGCTTGTTCCTTATCCATATAAACTTGTTGAACAAAAAGAACTTCACAATTGTTGAATCCTTTTTTTGAAAATTCTTGAAGTGTTTTTTCACTTTCTTTAACTCCTCCTAAACCTGTTGGTCCTAATTTTATATTATCTTTCATGTTAAAAATAAGAACAAGGGAGTGTTTTTAAGATTATTCTAAATTAGAAGTATATCCGTTTTTTTCAATATATTCAAATAAAGGTTTAAACTCATTCATGGAATTAGCTTTTCTTTTATATGCTCCAATAAACTCAACATATTTCATATCATGGCGTATCCTAACTACCAATTCTTCTTCAGGATTGTTTCCAGAATATAATTTACCTTCAAAATTCTTGTTTAAATCTTCAACTAATTTTTCGAGTTCTTTTTCCATAAATAAAATCAACTATTTTTCTTTTTAAAATTATCTATAGAATTATTTTCTTTTGCTTTTTCTTTTCAACTTTTTGTCTGTTTTTTTCTTCTCTACTTGTTTTTTATCAACTTTATTTTTTCTTTTTATGCTTCTTGAAGTTACAATGGCAATAAACAAAAATGTAAACAAAAGAGCATCATTCAAAAAAATTAAGCTTAATACTGCTCCAATAAAACATACTAATATAATCAAATAAAACCACTTTTTACCGTCTTTCAGTTCTTCTGTTGTGTTTCTTGCTAGAACGTCTCCAATAGGAATACCGCACAACAAAATAACAGTTCCGATAATTAATTTAAACACCTCATCCATTTAATATTCAATTATTCAAGGTTTTTATATTTTCTTGATTTTTTGTTTTTAATTTTTCTTTTCTTGATTTCTTTGAACAATAAATATCCCCCAAATATCACAATTAAAATTAAAACTCCCCAAGACAAATAATCAGAATAATGGCTTATACTTTCCCAATTTTTTCCTAAAATAAATCCAATATACATCAAAAATGAATTCCATATTCCTGCACCAATTGCAGTGTAAATCACGAATCTTTTAACATTCATTTTTCCAAGTCCTGCAGGGATAGAGATAAAATGCCTTACAACAGGGATAAATCTTCCAATTAAAATGGTTAATTCTCCTTTTTTATTGAACCATTTTTGAGTTTTTGTTAAATGTTCCTCATTCAATAAAAAATACTTTCCATATTTCAAAATAAATTTTTCTCCTCCATATAAACCTAAATAATAAGACAGTAAAGAACCTATTAAACTACCAATTGTAGAAGAAAATATCACCCAAAAAAAAGTCATTTCTCCTTCAGCAATTAAAAAACCTGCAAAAGGCATTACTAATTCAGAAGGAATAGGAAAAATCATGCTTTCCAAAACCATCAAAAAAGAAACTCCCAAGTAACCTAAAGTTGAAATTGCTTGGATACAAAACAATGCAATCTGGCCTAGTATTCCCGAGATTATTTCCATGTTTAATACAATAAAAATTCCTTTTTATATTTATCAGAACTTTTAAATACTTTAAAGCTATAACAATATTAGGAGGTTCAAGATGGCATTTGGCTTAGGAGGAAGTTTAGTAGGTATAATTGCTTTAATCTGTGCTGTCTGGATTATTTATGATGTCTGGACAAATCAGAAGAAAATGGCAGATGGACATAAAATATTATGGACTATCGCAGCCGTAATCCTTAGTATACTTACAGCAATAATCTACTATTTTGTTGTTAAGAAAAAATAAACGAACTTTTATTTTTTTAATCTTTTTTTGTTTTTTATTCTGCAAACTCGAAGAGGAATTCAAGAATTGTATTCTGTTAGTTTTTTAACTAACTCATTTATCCTGTCTGGAATATCAGGATAATTTTTCAAAATATGGATTGACCCTCTTTCTTTGATTATTTCATGATACAAAGAATTTGCTTTTTTCAAATAATTCCAAGATTCTGCTCTGTCTATTACTTGTTTCTCTTCACTTTTTTCTACAAATAAATAAAGTTCATCTACAACTTTATTTCTTTTGAATATATCAACTAAACTCATTTATTTTCCTGTATAGAATACTTTAAAAAAGTTGTTATCTTGAAAAAGATAAAATGAGTGATAGCCGATATGGAGATTTTCCTCCAAAAGATAAAGCGGTAGAGTATTTCTTGGAAATAGTTTCAGACTGTAGAGAACTTCATCCAACATCTTCTTTAGATAAGTTCAGTGATTTAGAATACTTGTTCAAAGAGCAAGGTTTCAATGGAAGTTTAATTGAAAAACTAAATGATGCCAAAAAAATAGTCGATTCATTGGAACCCTACAGCACACATTCACAAGAATATTTCAAATGTTTTTTGGATTTAAAGAAATCTCTTGCAGATATACAAGAAGAATTCACAAAGAAATACAAGAATTCTTCTTGAAATACGTTTAATGATTATATTTAACAACGAAAAATAATTTAAATACATCATTTGTTTGAATTCTATGTTTCAAAAATATTTAATTTTAGCAAGCAAAAAAGATAAGGCAAGTATGAATATTGTAAATCATCTTCATCAATTCCGAGAAAATCCCGTTCTTTCATCTTGGGGAAATAAACCTAATTTTGATATTTATATTCTTGAAGAAGAAATGGTTTACACAGAAAACCTTGATTTAGAAAAAATAAATCAATATGATCTTGTAATTTTTGCATCGAAACATCAATCAGAAAAAAAAGAAAAAACTCTTTCAGTTCATGCTCCTGGAAATTTCAGAACAGCAGATTTGGGAGGAGAACAAGGAAAAGTTTGTCCTTCTTCTGCATTATTCAACAAATTTTTATTCAGTAAATTACAAGAAAATGCTTCAAATGCTTCTCTCGAACACAACATCACAATGGAATGCACCCATCATGGCCCTTTAATTTCAAAACCTTGCGTTTTCATTGAGATAGGTTCAACAGAAACAGAATGGATAGATAGAAGGGCGGGATTCATAATTGCAAAAACAATAAAAGAAACAATTCAAGAATTCCAAGAAAACAAATACAAAGAAATAGCGGTTGGAATTGGGGGACCACATTATTGTCCTGGTTTCAATAAACTGCAATTAACTTCCAATGTTGCATTTGCACATATAATTCCAAGTTATGTAATGCCTATAAAACCAGAATTTGTTTTGGAAACAATAAAAAAAACAATTGAACCAGTTGATTTTGTGGTTTTAGATTGGAAAGGATTAGGTAAAAGCGAGCAAAGGCAAGAGGTTATCAAAATACTTGAAGAAAACTACATTCAATGGAAAAAGACAAGTGACATCAAAAGATAACAAGATAGATTTTTAAATAGAACATTATTCTATATTTTTCAAACTTATTAACCGAGGAGGGAAAGATGAATATGGAAATGAATGGAACAAGAAAGATTATTGAAAGAAAAAGGAAAAAAATATAGTCTAAAAGACGGCGCTTCTTATAGCTTAATGGAAGGTATGGGGTTGAAGTATATTACCCCTTATGCTCTTTCATTGGGACTTTCAAATAAATTGATAGGGATTCTTGAAGTTTTGCCAGCACTTATTGCAAGCATATCCAGAATTTTCTTAAGTAAAACTTACTACAAAAAATCCAGAAAAAGTATGGTCTTACCTTTTATATTCATACAATCATTTTTTTGGATACCTTTGATTTTAATTGGAGCAGGATATTTCTTTTTCGATTTAAAGTTGGTTTATGCTTCTTTGGGATTAATAATCTGTTACTCGGTTATAATAATTGCAGGTTTAATTGCCTCCCCTGCCTGGACTTCTTGGATGCAAGATTTAGTTGAAACAAACAGAGGAGAATTTTTCAGTAAAAGAAACAAAATAAATGGGCTTGTTGTAACGCTGAGCATGATTGCAGCAGGGTTAATTCTTGATTCATTTAAAGGAGAAAAAGTGTTTTTGGGTTTTGTGGTTCTTTTCTTGTTGGCTGCAATTGGAAGATATTTTTCTTTTTATTTTTTGAAAAAACAATATGAACCTCCCACAACAAAAGATGATAAAGCTTTCTTTAGTTTTTTACAATTTGCAAAAAAAATGCATTCCAACAATTTTGGAAGATTTGTTATATTTACTTCCCTTATGTCTTTTGGAGTTGCAATTGCTTCTCCTTTCTTTTCAGTTTATATGTTGAAAGAATTGAATCTTTCTTACTTTTCATTTACTTTAATAACTTTAAGTTCACTTGTTTCACCAATATTCTTTCTTTCATTTATTGGAAGAAACACAGACAAGTATGGGACAGTTAAAGTAATGAAAATTTCAGGTTTACTTATTTCCTTTGTTCCTTTACTTTGGATTTTTTCAATTTTCCTAATGAATTCTCAACAATGGATTATAATAAGTTATTTGTTTGTTGTTGAATTTTTTTCAGGATTTGTTTGGGCTGCTTACAATCTTTCCACCTCTAATTTCATTTATGATGCTGTAACTAAGCCAAAGATAATTTTATGTTTCACTTATTTTGGTTTCATAAATTCAATAGGTTCTTTCATAGGAGGATTAATTGGAGGACAACTTTCAAGCTCAGATTCATTCTCGATATTTGGATTAGGGGCAATTTTATCTGTGTTTTTAATAAGCACAATATCAAGAATATTGCCTTCAATATTTGTTGCTACAAAATTAAAAGAAGTAAGACAGGTTGAAGTTTCTCCTGCAAGAATTCAATTAAGAATAAAAGAAAAAGTAGGATATTTCATAAAATTAATAACTTTCTATAATCCAAGACCAACATAAGTTTATTTTCAAATATTATTTTGAATTAAAATAATATAATTACTAAAAACAAACAAAAGAATAATAATTCCTAAAATTATAAATAAAACACCTATTGAAACTTTCCTTTTTTTTCGTATAAAATTTAAACCTTCAACTAAAAGCAATATTGGAATTATTACCAAGCCTATCAAAATAACAAACAATAATTCCATTAAACTAACAGCCTGTTCAAATATATAAAGTTATTTAATCCTATATTTTAAAATTATTCTTCTCCTTGAATTTCAAGGATTAAATTAAATACATCCACCAAGTCTTCTTGAATATGCTTTATGTCTCTTTCAACAAGATGTAATCTTTCCGAGATGTTTTCCATTAATTCTCTGTCAGATTTTTGTTTTATCCAGGTTTTATGCTGTTCATATTTTTCATTCTCAATTTTTTCTTCTTCACTTTCATCTTCATATTCTTCTTCACTTTCATCTTCATCTAAGATTTCTTCATCTTCAGAATCATCTTCTTCAATATCAATTATTTCTATTTTATCCATGTTATTTAATGGTTTTTGGAATTTAAATAAATTTCTAATTTTTAAATTCAACAAAAACAAGCTTAAATTTAAAGCTGCCCACAGTTGCAATGTAACTGGGTACATTCCGGATCATGACAGGGTTTTGGACGTCCACATTTTGGACAATAAATGTGTTTATGTCTTACAGTGTCTTTTTGCTTCGCTCTTTCTATGTCTTTATCATCCTCTAAATCAACCATAGCCATGAAAAATCAAAAGATAATGTTGTTTAAAAATGTAACATTTTTTGAACGCCCACGCTGGGGATGTTTGTAAACAGTACAATTTATTTAGGAATGAATTTTGCCATCTCAGAATAATTTCTTTCTTTAATTACTTTGTATGTTTTTTCGTCCATAATAAGTTTAGAAGAATCTGGAAAACAAAAACCTATGTTATTCTTAATCAATATTTCAGATAAATCTTTAATTGTCCTACTAAATGACTTCCTAAATTCCTCGTTTATCCCAGAGGGACCAAATTTCACATCTTCAAATCTTATATTTTCCATATCTTTTTCTTGATAAGGATGCATTGTTATATGGCTTTTAAAATCATCTCTCATTCCTTTTTCCCCTAATGAATCATAATTACAAATCCCTTCTCTTAATTGTATATAAGTTATTCCAGGGAGATAATTAAAGTGATATCCTAGATAATTTTCCCCTTCCGCTAATTCAAATTTCTCTGATTTTTCAAGAATATTCTTAACAAATTCTTTATCTTCGCTTAGAAAGATTCTATAATTATCATATAATGATTCCTTTCCATATTTTTCTTTTAACTTTTCAAGTGGTAAATTAGTCATGTCTTCTAAATATTCTTTAATTTCCATAAATCATTAAGAAATCAAATACTTTTAAACTTTACTATTTTGTTACTCCTTCAAAGAAATGAAATCTTGTAAAAGCTTGCTTTTACTGCATTTCAAATATTCAGGAAGTCGATACGCCGACAGAGGGAATCGAACCCTCGGGCCCCGAAGGGCTCGGATTAGCAATCCGATGCAATACCACTATGCGATGTCGGCTTCATCAAGATATATCAAAAATATTTACTTTAAAATACTTATAAATATATGGTTTTTAATTATTTTTTAATTCACTTCCTTGAAACAATTCATAAAATAAAGAGAAACAATCTGAATTATCATTGAAAAGATTATAATCAAAATGCTGTATTTTTCTAGAAAATTAAACAACATCCCAGGAAATATCAGTGCTATTATTCCTGCCCCCAAGGTTGCTCCACAGATAGGTGCTCCAATTGTGCAAGCTTGTAATGCTCCAAAACCAAATAAAACTCCTAATATCCCAAAAACCGAAGCTCCATGACTTTTTGCTGAAGAAATCCTTTCTTTTATATTTCTGATAAAACAAGTAAATGTAAGTGCAGTTAAAAGAATAAATATTAAGCCTAAAACTGAATAAAACCCATAAAATATTTTTTTAGGAGTAAGCAATGTTACAAGAATTATAGAAACAAAAAAAGTAATTTTACAATAAT
>CAYWFA010000018.1:0-11315 GCA_964457815.1 Candidatus Woesearchaeota archaeon | reverse complement strand
ATTAGCTATTTGTCCAAATAGTATTGTTGAAGAGGGAGAAGATTGTGATGATGGAAATGGAGATAACGGAGATTGTTGTGATTCAAATTGTCATTTCGAATCTTCTGGATCTTCTTGTACAAGCGATAGTAATGCATGTACAACTGATGTTTGTAATACTGCTGGAACATGTTTGCATAATGCAATAACTTGTAACGACGGTAATTCTTGTACAACTGATTCGTGTAATACTGCAACTGGATGTGTTTATACTACTATAACTTGTAATGATGGGAATTCTTGTACAACTGATCTTTGTTCTGGGGGTGTTTGTTCTAATATTCCAATAAATTGTAATGATGGAAATTCTTGTACGACCGATTCATGTTCTGGGGGAGTGTGTTCAAATGTTCCTATTGTGTGTAATGATGGAAATGCTTGTACCACTGATTCATGTTCTGGAGGTGTTTGTGTTTATACTCCATTGAATTGCAACGATGGAAATGCTTGTACCACTGATTCGTGTTCTGGAGGAGTGTGTTCAAATATTCCGATTAATTGTAACGACGGAAATCCATGTACCACAGACTTGTGTTCTCTTGGGGTGTGTTCAAATGTTCCTATTGTATGTAACGACGGTAATTCTTGTACAACAGATATTTGTAGTGGAGGTTCATGCGTTTACACGCCTATAACTTGTAACGATGGAAATGCTTGTACAACAGATGTTTGTAGTGGGGGAGTTTGTAATTACATTCCTTTTGGATGTGTTAACAATGATGGATGTTGTCCTTCTGGATGTAATATGGGTAATGACAATGATTGTACAATATGTACTGCAAATTCACAGTGTGACGATGGAAATGCTTGTACAAATAATGTTTGTTTAGCAGGAACTTGTACTTACCCTGCATTGAATTGCAACGACGGAAATTCTTGTACAATTGATTCCTGTTCTGGAGGAGTTTGTTCAAATGTTCCTATTAATTGTAATGATGGAAATTCTTGTACCACAGATGTTTGTAGTGGAGGAGTTTGTTCTAATATTCCAATAACTTGTAATGATGGAAATGCTTGTACTACTGATAGCTGTTCAGGAGGAGTGTGTGTTTATACTCCAATGGTTTGTAGCGATGGAAATGCTTGTACAACCGACTCTTGTGGTGCAGGAGTTTGTGTTTACACTCCTTTGAATTGTAACGATGGAGATGGATGTACAACAGATAGTTGTAGTGGAGGAACATGTTTGCATACTCCGATAACTTGTAATGATTTGAATGCGTGTACTACGGATAGTTGTAGCGGAGGTTCGTGTGTTTATACTCCCTTAGATTGCAGCGACGGTAATTTATGTACAACTGATAGCTGTTCTGGTGGTGCTTGCACACATACTCCTTTAGATTGTAGTGATGGGAATTCATGTACAATTGATTCATGTTCAGGGGGTGTGTGTTCTCATACAGCAATTAATTGTAATGATGGAAATTCTTGTACAACAGATATTTGTAGTGGAGGAGTTTGTTCTAATATTCCAATTGTATGTAACGACGGAAATGCATGTACAACAGATACATGCTCTGGAGGTTCATGCGTTTACACTCCTTTGAGTTGTAGCGATGGAAATGCTTGTACTGTTGATAGTTGTAGTGGAGGAGTTTGTTCTCATACTCCTATTACTTGTAATGATGGAAATTTGTGTACAACAGATAGTTGTAGTGGAGGAGTTTGTGTTTACAACCCTATAACATGTAACGATTTGAATGCTTGTACAACGGATAGTTGCAATTCTGGAACAGGAACTTGTGTTTACACTCCTTTGAATTGCAACGACGGAAATACATGTACAGTTGATTCCTGTTCTGGTGGAGTGTGTTCAAATGTTCCTATTGTTTGTAATGATGGAAATTCTTGTACAATTGATAGTTGCAGTGGAGGAGCATGTGTTTATACTCCAATGGTTTGTAACGACGGTAATTCATGTACCACAGATAGCTGTTCAGGAGGAGTTTGTATTTACAATCTTATAACATGTAATGATGGAAATGCTTGTACAACTGACTCTTGTAGTGGAGGAGTTTGTGTTTATACTCCATTTGCTTGTACAAACAATGATGGGTGTTGTCCTACTGGATGTAATATAGGAAATGACAATGATTGTACAACTTGTACTGCAAATTCACAATGTGACGATGGAAATGCTTGTACCAGTAATGTTTGTAGTGGAGGAACATGTACTTATCCTGCAATAAACTGTAATGACGGAAATGCTTGTACAACTGATAGTTGTAGTGGAGGAATTTGTTCTAATATGCCAATAAATTGCAACGACGGAAATGCTTGTACCACTGATTCGTGTTCAGGAGGAGTGTGTTCTAATATTCCAATAAATTGTAACGACGGAAATGCTTGTACTATAGATGGTTGTTCTGGAGGATTATGTTTACACAATCCTGTTGATTGTAATGATGGAAATGTTTGTACAATTGATAGTTGTAGTGGAGGAAGTTGTGTTAATACGGTAATAGGAGGATGTTGTACTGCTAGTTCGCAATGTAATGATGGGAATGTTTGTACCACTGATATTTGTAGTGGAAATTCTTGTTTCAATTCAGTTATCGTAGGGTGCTGTCTTGTAAACGGTGAATGTGATGATTCAAATGTTTGTACAACTGATGTTTGTTCTAGTAATACTTGTTCAAACACTCTTTTAGGATGTATAAATGGGGATGGATGTTGTCCTGGAGGAACATGTAATATAGGAAATGACAATGATTGCACTGTGTGTACAGCTAACAGCCAGTGTGATGATGGAATTGCATGTACAAATAATATTTGTTCTGGAGGAACATGTACTTATCCTGCAATAATCTTGTGTGCGGATGGAGATGGGTGTTGTCCATCTGGATGTAATGCTTTAAATGATGATTTTTGTTCAGCTGTTTGTGGAAATGGAGTAAGAGAAGGAACCGAAGTGTGTGATTGCGGTGCAGATCAAATTTGTACTCTTGCAGAAGGTGCAAATTGTGAAACTTTTTTAGGAGCTGGAGCTGTAGGAATCTTGAGATGTACAAATTCATGTTCAGTTTATAATTCAACAGAGTGCGTTCCTCCTTGTGATTTAACAGCGGCTTATTGGAATCCTTCCTCTGCTGTTTCAGGAGATTCTGTTTCAATTGTTGTTGAGGGTTCAAATTGTGACGGAAAAACAATTAACTTTGAAATAAGAAAAGACAATCTAATTGGGACAGAATATGTTGCAACACCAACAGATAGTGTTTTCTCAGGAACAAGTATAACAAAAGTTTGGACTGCAATAGCTCCATTCAGTGGAGATTCAACTCCTACATTTTATTTCCTTGCAGATGTTTCTGACGGTTCAGATAGTTTTGATTCCAGAAGTAATGCAAATGGATTATTGGATGTTATTGAACCTGTTATTGAATGTACTTTAATGGATGCATATTGGAGTAAAACTCATGCTTTAGAAGGAGAGAGTGTAAGATTAATTGTTGAAGGAGTGAATTGTGATGGTGAAGAAATATCTTTTGAAATAAGAGAAGATGATTTTGGTTCAAGTGAATATATGGCAAGTCCAAGCAGTATAAATTATAATTCTCCTAACACTTACACTTCTTGGACAGCAACTTGGGTGGATGACAGTGAAGGAGTTCAAGCTCCTCCTCCTGAATTTTATTTCATTGCAAGAGTTGTTTCAACAGGAAGTTCAAGAACAAGTTCTACAGCAAATATTGATATGCTGGAAGTTGAAAATTCTGGATTCTGTATGGGCCAAGATTATTGTTATCAGTATGGAAATCCAGCAGATTGCAATGAAGATTTATGTGATGCTGGACAAAATGGAGTTCCAAGCAATCTTACATGCGGAGAAACATTTAATGCTGGATTGGGATGTTCAGAATTCATTGATTGTGGTTGTAAATGGAATGTTACTTCAAGTGTGTGTGAAACTCATTGGATTGCAGAATCTGATTGTGTTGCAATTAATGATATAGGAAATTGTACTTACAGTGAAGAAAGCTCAGATGATTGTGAAGATGGAACTCTTACTCGTTCATTGATAGCTAGTTGGGTTTGGAGCCCATTGAATCCTTCTCATTCTGACCCTCTGGCAAGCGAAATAAAATGTTACAATATATATGATTCAATTATTTGCCCTGCAGCTGCACCTCTTGAATTCTTTGGAATACTGCAAACAATAGCTTCCATTGTGATTGTTGCCTTGATTTATGTGTTTTTTGTGCATCCAAAAAGAAAGAGTAAGAAAAAGAAATTATACTCTCGCATGTAAATATTAAGTTAACACTTATAAGTTTGGTGTCTTGATTTCTAGAATAATACAAAGCATCTTAAAGAAAAACATTCATCGCAAATATAAGTTCTTACCTCTGATGTGCTTTTTCAAATAATGGAAGAAGACCTCCCCATCATAAATTTTGCAAAAAAAGAAAATAAATTTTTAAGTGGATGTTCTGCAGGATATAGGGAAATCTCTGTTCTTTCTGATGGAACGGTTTATCCATGCAGAAGATTACCCATAGCCATAGGGAATATTAAAGAGGGTTTATTGAAAATATTCTTAGATAACCCAATAATGCAAGAACTTAGAGATATGGAAAAGATTAAAAGAAACTGTGATTGTGATAAAGTAGTTCATTGCAGAGGATGTAGGGCAGTTGCATATGCTGTTACAGGAGATTATTTAGCTAAAGACCCAATGTGTTATAAACGCTTAATTCAAAATGATAAACACTAAAGAAACCAAAAGAGAGTTCATAGCTGAACTATTGAAGAGAGATATTCATAAAATTCTCGACTTGGGATGTGGAGAAATGCTTCTTCCAAAGGCTTTTTTGAAAAATGGGGCATTTGTAAAAGGAATTGAATGTAGGTCTTATGAGTAGATAAATATTTTATTTTAATGAGACAATAGAAAAACTTAAATTCTCTATTCTTCTAATTAAATAATGAAAGTAATTTTATCTGGGGGAGGAAGTGGAGAACAAACTACTGAATTAGATACTCTATTTGCTAGTTTATTAAATAAATCTAAATCTCTTTTATACATCCCTCTTGCAATAGACGATATTAAACACCCTTATCCTGATTGTTTAAAATGGTTGAAATCCACATTTGATAACTTGGGCGTGACCAAATATGAAGTGTGGGCAGAACAAGATTTATACAAATCAAAGGAAATTTCTCCAGAAAAATTCTCAGGTATTTATATTGGAGGAGGAAACACTTTTTATTTGATGCATCAGCTAAAGAAATCAGGTTTTTGGAATTTCCTGATAAAAGCAATTGAAAAGGATATTCCTATTTATGGAGGTTCTGCAGGAGCCAAGATTCTTTCAAAATCTCTGAGAACTGCAAAGTATTATGATAAAAACTGGAATCAATTAAAAAATTTAAACGGTGCAAATCTATGTAAAGGATATGATATAATCTGCCATTACAAAGAAGAAGGAAGAGAGAAAGTAAATAGGATATTATCTCTAGAAAAATTAAAGCTTGTTTTATTAACAGAAAGAAGTGGGTTGTATAATAATGGAGAAAAAGTAGTGTTAATCGGAAAAGACCCTTCAACAGTTATAAACAAGAACAAAGAATTTATACTCAACCCAGGTGAAGAATTACATTAAAAATTTTTTCTAACTGTTTTTTCCAGTGAAGATTCCCATCTCTCCCATAATTTATCTTGCTCACCAATAAATTTTTCCATAAAAGAATATAAATTATTTAAATAAAAATCATAATTTTCTAATATAATCTCTAGGTTCTTTTGTATCGTAGGGACAGACTGGACTAGTTGTAAGATAAGCTGTTATGTCTTTACTGAATTTATTTTTCATCAATTTATACCTCCTCTTAAAGAATTTCTCTTCAATTCCTCTCCAAGCTTTTTCAACTGCTTTTGATTGTACAACTATTAATTCTGATTTATATATTCTTTTAAAATTCTCGGCTAATTCATCTTTACACTCTTCAAACTCTTTACCCTTGCAAATCTCCAGTGTTATTGGATTAACATTGAAATTACCATAAGAGGTATTCCAATTAGATTTATCCCAGTGATTCCATAAATCCTTTTCTTTATTGAATTCGAACACTACTTTTACCCCCTTGTATTTTTACTTTATTCTTTTTGAAGTACACCTCTCCATTTGTATATTTCATTGTGAGTTAAAATAGAATTGTCCAAAACTTTAAAAGGAGAATTACGCAAGATATCATTTAATTCTTCTTTTGTCCAATCTTTATTATATCTATAAAAAATATTTCCTTCCATACTTTTTGGCTTAACCCCCTCTCCGGAATTATTTCTTATAAAAACAGAAAGATACATTAGTCCTTTATCAACTAATAATCCATGAGATTTACCTATAAAAGAATAAGCATCCTCTAAAGAAAAAAGATGAAAGACTGCTTTAGCAAATAGCGCATCAAATTTCTTATTTTTGAAATCATAATCTAAAAAATTTCCGTATATATATTCTGTTTTTGGAGAGTTTCCAGATGCAACAGAAATAATTTGACTTGAGATATCAATAGCAGTCGTCTTAAAACCTCTTTCTGAAAAATATTTCAAAACAAGACCTGCTCCAGGTCCAATTTCCAAAATGGAGGGATATTTAAAATTTTTTTGTACAAAATCAGCAAAATTTGCTACATCCTTTTTTATCTTGAAATCTCCTCTCTCTCCTCTTATTTTGTAAAAAGGAGCCATTTCATCATAAGCATCTTTATTTAAATTAAAATATTTTTTAGTCATTATTATTTATAGAAATTTTCAAGAGCTGTTTTTGTTTTAATTGCATCCTCTCTATTTCTGTTTTCAATAACTATCTTCTTCAAATTGCTTTCTTTTAAGATATTTAATATTTCTTTCCAATTTAAATTTCCATCTTCAATAGAATTATGTTCATCTTTTTCGCCATAATTGTTGTGTGCATGTATACTTACTAACTTTGAATTGACTTTATCTAAGAATTCTTTTATATTCATTTTAAATTCTCCCTTATTCATTGCGACATTTAAGTGTCCAATGTCCAAACAAAATTTAGCTTTTGGCAATTTCTTTAAAACATCTAAAACAACTTTATCTGAACATACGTGGTTTTCATACAGCATCTCAATTCCGCTTTCTTCTGCAAAGCTTATAATTTTATTAAATTGTTTAATTTCTTCTTTTGTTAAAGGGGCATCTCTCATATGGAAGATTATCTGTTTAATCCCAATTATTTTTGAGATAATTATCTCTGATTTTAGTATATTAATTTCAGCTTCACTGAACTCAGGGATTCCTCTCTCAACACAACTGAATATTCTGCTTAACTGGCTGTGTAAAGATAAATCCTTTCCTTTAAAAATTTCTTTTGTTTTCAACAAAATTATAATATTCGGTTTTATTCCTTCTTCTATTTTCAACTCATATCCTTCAAAGGGGTAATCTTCAAAAGAGAATTCCTTTAACTTAGCTATACTACAACATATCTTAGGTTTCATATTACTTTGATGGCTTTGCATTATTTAATTTTATCTTTTTAAATACTAATATTGCTTTTGGAGGAAATATATCTGGTTTTAAGGAGTTTTCTTGTATAAATTCTGATTTAACTTCTATAAGACCTTCTTCTTCAAAAATCTTCTTCCATTCTTCCATCGACCTGTATCTGTAAAATAAAGGCATATTATCTCTATTTCTCATAAGCCTATTTCCAAACCAATCGTAAAAAGAGAGTATTTTCTTTCTATCTTCTGTATTGAATTTAAGAAATTCAGTAATATTATTACTATATTCTTCTATTGTTTTTCCTTCAGGGTAAGAGTCTTCGATTAATATTACTTTTCCATTCTCTTTCAATGAAGAACATATATTCTTTATCAGATTTCTTTGGTCCATACCTTTTAAGTGGTGTAATACCATTGATAAGATAAATGTGTTAATAGAATTCTTCTTAAATGGGATTTTTGTATTAGATTCTTGGACAATAAATTTTATTTTATGATTTTTTGATTCTGAAGAGAAGAAATCAATATCAGTTACATATGCTTTTTTAATCCCTTTTTTAATCAAAAGAATTTGTTCTACAAAGTCATTTGTCCTACCTCCAACATCCACAACAATCTCTCCAGTTATATCTTCTTTTATCCTTTTTGCAAGATTTTTAACCTTTATACTTCTAAATTCTCTTAATTTTTTTGAATAGTTAATACTCTCTTTATTTGTTATTTCTGGGAATTTTTTTCTTACTTCATTTACTGCAATATCTTCATTGTAATAATATCTTAAAAGAATATCTAATATAGGATTAATCCATCTATAAGGAAGGTTAATATCTCTCCAGTATTTTTCCAATCTTTCATTTATATTCTTTTTTAAGGAATCATCTTTTAAAACCTCCAAAACATTTTCTAGTTTGTTTATAGATTCTTTTCTAGAGTATAATTTTTCATAAATTTCTTGAAATTTAGAAATTAATTCTGATGAATTGTGTCTATAAAAAGATATTCCATTTTTAATATATAGCTCTTTTTTTCTCCCATAATAAGAAAGTAAGGGATCAGCAATACAATATACTACTTTTTTTATTCCAAGTTTAGATATCTCTTCGGTACAAGCTCCACATGGTTCAAGAGAACAATACAAGGTGTACTCTCCCCATTTAATTTTCCCCTTGGATTTAGCAATGTTAATTGCACCTATTTCCGCATGAATTGATCCCAGATATATATTCGATTTTCCACTTTTTTTAATTCTTTTAGCAAAAGAAATGGTTTTTCCATTCTTATCTACAATTTTTGCAACGACAGGAAGGAAATTGCCTATTTTCTCGTTTTTTAAGAGACTTTTTGTTTTATTTAATATCTCTAAGAACTCTTTTTCATCTTGTTTAAAAGATATTTCTTTTTCAATAGTTTCTTTTAGATTATTTGTTTTTTCAAAATATATAAGATTGAGTTTGTCAAATAGGTTCTTACTATCTTCTAAGAGTATTTTTTCTTTTGAATATTCAATATAAATCTCTTTCCTTAAACTTTTTACATTATTATCTTTTACTATAAATTCAAAATAGGATATTGCCTCGTAAACTCTTGACAATATTTTTCTTGCTCTCTGTTCTTCATTTAAATCAAGCTTCCCTCCTTCTTTATAATAAAGATTATACGTATTATTTAACAAATCGCTTATTTGAGCATAAATATTTTCTTTGAATACTTCGCTATTTTCTTTAAAATCGTAACCTATTAAAGGAATATGTCTTCTAAACAAAGAAATTCCAGTCCTGTTTATTATCTTGTTTTGCTCATCAAAAGAAGTTTTAGAGTTAATATCAAATATTCCCAATGAAATGTTATCTTCTCCCTTTATTGAAATACCCACAGAATATTTAATTGAATTCATATTATCATCCAAGAAAAGTTCTATCTCTTCAAGCAAAAAAATGTTCCCTTTTACAATAACTAAAAAGTCAAAATCTTTAGGATTTTCTGAATATAAAGCAGAACCAAATACAGATATATTTTGAATTTCTAATTTTGAATATTTATTATTCATAAATTTTATTATTTCTTTTGCCAATGAGAGATATATCTTGTTTCTTCTTTCTAAGACATTATTTCTAATATTATTATATTTATAATAAAAGAGGCTTCTAACAAAAAGAGAATTTCTTTTTTTATTGTTTTCAAAATCAATCTTATTTGACTTGTCAAATATCTCTAAAGGGTAATTTACTCTAAAGGGAATTATTTGGCTTTTCATAGTTTTTTCTAAAAGGCTAACTTGTTTATATCATTTATCTCTTTCTCCAAATTTTCATAGTATAAATTATCTTTAATATTTCTTCTAATACTTCTAACAACGTAATATCTAATAAGAGAATATTCCAATAGTTTAGGAAGAATACTAAGTTCTTCTTTTGAGAGATTACTAAGACAAGAGTCATTGTAAGAATCTATTAGACTTTCTAAACTTCCACATGTATAATTGGGTCTATCTTTATTCCCTTTTAAAACCAGAGCAGGTATAAAATCCAATATTCTTTTTGATAATTTAATTGAATCAGAATCAATTATCTTTGCACTTTTATCCTCCCAAATTATATTTGAATTATTTAAATCTCCATGTATTAAACAAGAGGGCAATTGATTAACTCTTAAGATAAACTTTTCATCTATTAATTTTTCAATTTCTGAAGTTAAAAATATATGTTTATTGTTCTTTATTGACAAATCTAAATATGAAGATGCAATATTGCTTTCACTTAATATTCCTTTTCTTGATTGAATATTTTTAAATAACATTTCATCTTTCAATAAAATTAAACTAAATTCATTATGTAACCTTCCAATTAATTTTCCTATGTCTGAGAAATAATTAAAATCTCTATTTCTTTCTTCTCCAGCTACAAACGACTCTAACACATAAGTATTGTCCTTATCTTGGGTTATGGTGCTATTATTCCCTAATCTAAAATATACTTTAGGAAAAAATTCAGGTATACTCCTCATTAATTTAGAAATTGTTTCCAAATATTCATTTGAACCACTTCTAGACTTGAAAACATATTTATTTTTATCATTGTCTTCTAGATAATAAGTTCCTCCTATTTTATTTCTGGATTTTATTAAAGAAGATTTTATTATCTTTAATCCATAATTCTCTATTAATATTCTCTTTAATTCATCTAAACTTTTCTCTTCTATGTTTTCTTTATTAAAAACTAATCTTGGAAGATGATATTCAATATTCTTTTTAGATAACACTTTTTTACCTTTAATAAGAACATCTTTAAGGTTTTGTATTGGAAAAACTTCAACATTTTCTTTATCAACTAGAATAAAGGCGTTTTTTACATTTGTTAATTTATTGTTATACGGAGATATAATTATATTATTTTCGCAATCTCCTTCATAGATTATATTCCCTTGTGTGTATGCATGATTATTATAACTTCTAAAGAAATTAACCTTCTCTAGAGGCAATAATTCCCTTAAATTTGAGCTATAAACCTCTCCTTGAATCCCATCATACTCATTGATTTCTAAATTTTTAGATTTCTTGTTTAGCCTTATTTCAGACATAGTCTATGGATAAATTAGGGATATTTAAATCTTTCTAATTTGTAATTACTTTATAGTTACATATATTTAAAGAAATCCCATATAAGTTTTATGTATCTTAAATAATACAAATATTTAAACAACCTAAAGATATTATGAATAATAGAAAAAGGAGGATAACAATCTTTAAAAAGTGTTACTTTATAGTTACAATATGACAAACAAAATATGGAAAAATATCAAGAATT
>CAYWFA010000017.1:0-11467 GCA_964457815.1 Candidatus Woesearchaeota archaeon | reverse complement strand
TGTCTGTAGGTATGGAAATATTATGATATCAGGAGCAAAATTCAAAACTGTTTTTTCAGCTAATTTTGAAGATTTTATGAACTTTTGAAGATACTCTAAACTATATCTTGCTTTACAATCTTCTGCATTTATAGTTGCTTCATCACTTGAAAATTCGCTTCTTGCAGAATTAAGTCCTTTTGCTTCAATGCTAAACTTTCCTTCTTTTATTGTGAAAGAACATGCATCAGCAACAACAATACAGTCTTCTATTGAATCAATTAAATCAGAGGATTTCAATTCCACTCTTGAACTGTATTCTAAATTAGGAATTTCTTTGTCTTCACTTTCAATTTCAATTAAACTAAGCACAAAATTTCTTTTTATTCTATCATCCATTTGAATATACAACAAATTCTCTTTTTTTTCAAGAACTAGTTGTCCCCCACTTCTTTTCAATATTCTTTTAAGACTGTCTAAATTAACTCCCAAAGTTTCACTTCCAACATCAAATTCAGAAAAGGATTTTTTAGGAACTTTTAAACTAACCATTGCAACATTTGCAGGATCTATTGCGGTTATGCTTAATCCAAACTCGTTTATTTTTATTTTAACTTCTGCTACTAATTCAGATATCAAATCAATTGATTTAGAGAGGGCACTAGCATTTTCAAGTTTAATTCTCATAAACATAAAAGATACTTGTGTTTTTTAAGCATTACTATTGTTAAGTATAGGATAACTATTAAAATCCTAACCCCTGTATAAAACAATGGAATCCAAAGAAATTTCTTTCAAAGAACAAAGAATAAGAAAAATTACAAATTTGTATTATTCCAAGCCGGAAATACAAAAAGCAATCTTTGATTTTTCCAAAAACAGAGAGATTTGCCCAAGATATTTTGAGGGTTTTGGTAAAAGGCCTGATTCTTTTGAATATCCTGGAGATGTTTTTGAACTTGTGAAAAGAGGAGCAACTTCCTTTAATTGTTCAGAAGAATTATGGTCAGATCCCCTTAAAATAGAAACAGGTATGAATGAAAAACAATTAAACGAATTAAGAATAGGATGGGATTTAGTTATAGATATTGATTGTAAATACATTGATTTCAGTAAAAAAGCAACCCAAGCAATAATTAAAGTTTTCAAAGATCATCAAATAAAAAATTATGGAGTTAAATTTTCAGGAAATAAAGGGTTTCACATTATTCTTCCATTTAAAGCATTTCCAAAAGAAATTGCAGGAGAAAAAACCAAAGATTTATTTCCAGATTTACCAAGAAAAATTTTAGGATATGTTAGATTCAAAGCAGAAGAAGAAATGAGGAATTTAATTTCAGAAGAAGAGCTTGAATCATTCAAAGACACAAAAATAAAAAAAGGAATAAAATGCAATAACTGCAAAGAAATTGCACAGGAATACGAATCAGTTGAATACCTTTGTACAAAATGTTTCAGAAGAGAAACAAAAAAAATATTTTCAGGAGAAAAAAAAGAATTTAAATGTCCTGATTGTAGAACCCCTTTCAAAATAAATCATTCAGAAAAAATTTATGAATGTAAAAAATGCAATATTTCTTCAAAAGATAAACCCAATAATTTTTCAAGACACATTGAAATAGATTTGTTTGATTTAATGGGCTTGGATTTAATTTTAATTTCACCAAGGCATTTATTCAGAATGCCTTACTCTCTCCATGAAAGCAGCGGTTTAGCAAGTATAGTTTTAAACGAGCAAGAACTTGAAAAATTCGATTTAAAAGACGCCACCCCCTTAAGTGTAAAAATAAAAGATTTTATGCCTAAATGCAAAGACAATGAAGCAGATTATCTTGTAAGAGAAGCTTTGGACTGGGCAAAAAACAATCAAATTTCTTCAGGAGAATCCACAGAAATTCTTAAAGGAAAATATGCAGATTTCAAACCAATAAAATTAAATAATCTTTCTGAAGAACATTTTCCTCCGTGTGTTAAAAACATTCTTAAAGGAGTTTCAGACGGAAAAAAACGTTCTTTGTTTGTGCTTATAAATTTATTTCGTTCAATAGGAATGGACAAAGAGGAACTTGAAAAAAGAATTTATGAATGGAACAAAAAAAATGAAGTCTCATTAAGAGAAGGCTATGTTCAAACACAACTTTTATGGGCTTACAGAAAAAAACCCATAATGCCTCCAAACTGCAAAGAATTTTATCAAGGAATTGGAGTTTGTCAGCCAAATGAACTTTGTAGTTCAATTAAAAATCCTGTGAATTACATTGTAAGAAAAAACTACTTTTCAAACAACAAACAAGATAAAAAATACACCAAGTCTACAAAAAAAACAAATACCAAAACTCCAATCAAGAAGATTAATCCTAATATTAATAATAAGAATAAATAATTTTTATAAAAATGTTTATAAATAAGTAATAGCTTCTCAAGATATGAAAAGAGAAGTGATGTTTGTATTAATGCTTATTCTGTTTTTACAATTTTTTTTAGTTGTTTCTGCAGCTGAAGAAGACCAAGTTGAATCAGGATATTCTTGCCTTGAAAGCAGAATAAATCAAACAGGTTGCACTAATCTTAATTTCGAAGAAAAAGTTTTTTCTTATCTTGCTACAGGAGAGTGTGGAAGTCAACTCTCAGCAGACAATTCTTCAAACCAATGCTGGCCTAAATCAGGGTGCAGAATAAAATCAACTGCTCAGGCCGTTTTAGCTTTAAACAAAAAAACAGACACAACTACAGCAGAAAACTGGCTTTTAAGACAAACTGCAGTTCCTTCTGGAATTGATTGGTTTTTGGAAATTGAAGTTCCAGATGGAGAAACTACATGTACTCTTGTTTATCCGGGCTCTTCTCCAAGAACAATAACAATCCGAGAAGATAAAACCCTTTCTTCTGGTGCTGGAAATTATTTAACTCTTTCTTCTGGAGGATATTGGCTTAAAATAAATCCCGCAATATACAACAAGGAAATTTACATTTCATGTGAAAAACAATTCATTACAACTCTTTTATTCATGAAAGCTGGTTTTTCAACAGTTCATGTTTCAGAATATGTTCACGGTGCAGGAGCAGGAGGAAATGTAAGTGAAAAAGTTGATTCTCTTTGTTTTGCTCAAAGTGGAACTTGTAATTATGAAGGAAGTTTATGGGCAGCACTTGTTTTAGCTTCTTTAGGGTATCAAGAAGAACTTTCGCCTTTCTTGCCTTATCTTATAACAATGAAAGATGACCCTGTAAATGATATTTACATTCCAGAATCTTTTTTGTATTACATAACCAATAAATTCAGAACAGATTTGCTTCTTAAACAAAAATATTCTTCTTATTGGGAAGAATCAGGAAACAGATATTACGATACTGCTTTAGCTTTACTTCCTTTTACATATGATAATTCCAATGAAAAATCTTCTTCTAAAACTTGGCTTTTATCTGTTCAACAAAAAAATGGATGCTGGAACAATGGAAATATTCGTGATACCGCTTTTTTACTTTATTCAGTTTGGCCAAAAAATCCTTTTTCACCTGTAGGAGAATGTGAATATGATATAGATTGTCCTCAAATTGATTGTAAATATTCTTGGTGTGAAAATGGAGTTTGTATGTATGAATACGATGGAAGTTGTGTTCAACAAGAGTGTACAACAAACAGCCAATGTCCAGCAACTGAATATTCAGAAAATTTTTGTGATGGAAATTCAATTTACAGAGAAACTTACACTTATTCTTGTGATACTTCAGAGGGGTTTTGCGTTGTTAATGTTGATTCAAATCTTGTTAAATCTTGTTCAAGTTCAGAGAAATGTGAAGATGGACAGTGTGTGCAGGAAGGTTGTTCTTGGTATAAACCCTGCAGTGACGGTTATGAATGTATAAGCAATGTGTGTGTTGAAATTCAAGGAGAGTGTAATAAAGATTCAGACTGTGAAATTTATGATTATGAATCAAGTAATTTCTGTTCTGATGGTTCAACTGTTTCAAAAACTTCTTACACTTATTACTGTGATACAGGAAGTTCACTTTGTTACCCAAACGCTGATCAAGAAATTGTTGTTGATGAATGTTCAAGTTCTGAAGTGTGTGATGATAATTCAGGAAAATGTGTTAAAGAAGGAGATGGTCCTTGTTCTTGGCTTTTTAATCCATGTGATAACGGATATGATTGCATAGATGGAGTGTGTGTTCCAGAAGGAGAATGCAAGGTTGATGGAGATTGTGAAGATGTTTCTTGTATGGAAGCAGAATGTGTTTCAGGAACTTGTATCTGGGAATACACTGATAAATGTGAGGACAATGATTATTGCTGTAATCCAGGATGTGATTACACAAACGACAATGATTGCGGAGAAGCACCTCAATGTACTTTAGATGAAGATTGTGTTGAATACAATTATCAGTCAGATTTATTTTGTGGAGGAAGCAGTTGGGAAGATGTATACTTAACTTTCTATAATTATACCTGTGATGATTCTTTTTGTGTAGAAAATATTGAAGATGTTTTAATTCAAGATTGCCCTTCTTCAGGAGAATGTTATTATGGAGAGTGTTATGGAGGAGGAGAGGTTTGTGATTGTGAAGATGACCTTGATTGTGTTGTAGGATATGAATGTGACGGTTGCTTCTGTGTAGAAAAAGGAGGAAGCACTGAAGAATGTACAGATTGGTGGGATTGTGATTATGATGAAGATTGCATAGAGGGGTTGTGTGTTCCATATGGTTGTGATGATGATTCCGATTGTTCTTATGGAACTTGTGTAGATGGAGAATGCGTTTCAGAAACTTCAGATTGTGAAGAAAATTTGTATTATTGCAGGTCGCAGGCAAGTTGTGATGCTAGCAATGGAAATATAATGCAAGATTATTCTTGTTTTGGAGATTTAATGAAGTGTTGTGATGTTGACGCTGCAGCTCTTACATGTGCAGAAGAAGGAGGAACAGTTTGTGCTTACAACCAAATTTGTTCTGGAGGAACAGCTCTTGATACTTGGGATATTGCTTATGATGAAACTTGTTGTGTAGGCGGAACATGTACTTCTGGAGGAGGAGGCGGAGGAACAGATGATCATTGTGAAGACAATGGAGGAATATGTAGAGAAGAAGGATATTGTGAAGACGATGAAGAAGAAGAATATTACGTATGTGATTATAGTTATGAGGCATGTTGCTTTGAGGGTTCCGGTTCAGGCACAGATCCAGATAAACCAAACAGAGGATGGGTTATAATTGTTATACTCTTGATATTAATTGCCTTCGCAGTTCTAGGAATTGTATTCAGAGATAAAGTAAGAACAGAGTGGATAAAAATCAAAGATAAATTCAATGGTAAAAAACCCAAGAAAAAGTTTGAGTTGCCTCATTCAATGCAACCAAATGCGCAAGGAAGGATTTTACCAAGAAGAATTTTACCTCCAGGACAACATCCTGCTGGACTTCCTCAGCAATCAAGATTCCCTATGAGAACAATGGGACAGCCAATTTCAAGAATGCCTCCCCAAACTTCTTCGCAACAAACTCAAATAAACAAATCAGGTTTGCCTCCTCAAACAAAACCAGCAACACAACAGCCACCTTCAACCCAAAAAACACCTCCACAGCAAACACCCTCTCAAACTTCCACACCAAAAAAACCAGAAACAAAACCAAAGAACAGTGATTTAGATGATGTTTTAAAGAAGTTAAAGGAAATGGGAAACAAGTAAAGTTTTCTTATTTTTTTGATTCAACCTTTTTTGTTTTTTCTTTTTCTTTGTTTTCTTTTAAAGGTTCTTTTTCTTGCTCTTTATTTTCATTTAAAACTTCTTGAAGTTTCTTTTTCATTTTAACGTTCTCAATTCTTATAACCCTTGCAACTTCTTCATAACTATGAAGTCTTCTTGTTAATTCACTAAGAATATCTGTCCATCCATTGTTTGTTAAAGCAATCAATTCAGGTTCTATTACTTCTATATGCGCAGGCATATACTTAAACATTATAATTGCTAAGTGCAAAATATCTTCAACTTCCAATTCCACTTCAGCAAAAGTCGTGTAGAATTCCTTGCTATCTTTCATTAATACAGGTTCATTTATTTTTTTATTTAAAACTTCAACACCTTTTTCTTCATCTATTCTTTTAATTATATCTTGAAGAGTTTCCACTAAATGTTCAGGAGGCCTTCCAATTATCTCCAATATGATAGTTGCAAGAATTCCTTTCTTTTTTTCATCTTCTTTATTTGAACTCACTTTTTTCATTTTCCTTTTTTTTCAAAACAAACAAAAAAACCAGCAAAACACAAAGCAAAACAATTCCATAGTTTGCAAGTTTATTGTTGCTTAATTGTTCTGTGTTGTCTTCGCTTTTTATACTTTTTGGAGTTATTTTATTTAAAACAATAGCATCTAATTTTTTTTCTTGCTCTTGAATTTTTTGATTTTCTTGTTCTGGAACAAATTTATATGAAACAAGTTTAGTTTCTTTTTCCTCTTCTTCCTCGTCTTCTTCATCTTGAATATCCTTTTCATCTTCCTCATCTTCAACTTCTTCTTGAACTTCTTTTTCGTTCTCTTGTTCTTTTTCATCAGAAACACAAGCAAGTCCTTGTTGTTTTATATTTGAAAGAGTTGCTTCACCTATTCCAACAACATCAATTAAATCGTCCACTTTTTCAAAAGGTCTAGAATCAATTATTGCTTGAGCTTTCACAGGACCTATTCCATACAATTCATCCAACTTTTCCAAAGAAGCGCTGTTTATATCAATTTGATTGTTTTGGCAAGAAGCAGATATAAAATTAAAATTTATAATTGAAAATACAAAAAATACAACAAGAAAAAGAAACTCTTTCTTCATTTAAATAACTAAATAAAGTTTATTTTAAGGATTATTGTTCTGCATTTTGTTGTTTTGTATTATACTTTTTCGAGAAGTCAATATATTCTATTTCTGTTTTTCTTGCTTTCATGTTCTTTTTTGCAATTAATATTCTTGAGAAAACTTTATTTTCAATAAGCCATAAACACATTCCTTTTTCGGATTGATCTAAATATCCATTACTTTTAACTTCTAAACCAATAACCTCGTACTTTCCATTTTCATCTCTTTTAAAACACACAAAATCAGGGAATCCGGTGCCTATACTTAAGGCTTTCAAAAAAGGATTGTATTTCCTTTTTGCAGGAACTATTTTGTTTTTTTCATAATCTATATTGTTTACCCATTTATTTACAATCCAGCCCATTCCCTCAAGATTTTCACGAACTTTCGCTTCAAATCTCCTTCCAGCAGCACGGTTTTTCTTTCCTTGGCTTGAACGAGCAGAATCAATCTTTTTTTTATTTGTTTCTTTTTTAATTTCACCTTTCATATAATAAAGAATTATCTAAGAGTATAAAAGTTTAACCAATCAACCTGTTAAATATAATCCCAATAGCGATTATAATAAGCACAACAGGTAGCCAAGGAACATCCAAGTCAATAACATTCATTTCCCTAAGCAACCATAATGTTGCAAATATCAAGATTATAAACCCCAGTACAGGGAATTTTCTTCTGTAAGTTGTTCTGTGATATCTATGAACTGGCATTTTGTTTTAATTACAAGTCTCTAGCTTGTAAAGTCCTCCTTCCATTTGCTTTTGCTCTTTTTATTGCTTCATATAAAATATCTTCTACCTTTCTTTCAAGTGCAATTTCAACTTCGTCTGCAACTGAAGAAATAGCATTTTCTTTGTCTAATTCTTTCACTCTTGGACGAACATTTGATTTTATTATTAATCCCATATTTTATTGAATTAAATAGAATTTATTAATTTTTTGATTTTATTTTTATTCTTCTATGCTTTCAGAAGGTCTCATTAATGGAAAAATCACACACTCTCTTAAAGGTTTTCCCATTAAAAATGCAAATAATCTTTCACTTAATCCAAAGCCGCATGTGGGAGGCATTCCATGCTTCAAAGCTTCAACAAATCCTTTGTCGTGCTCCATACTTTCTTCATCCCCTGCTTCTTTTTGTTTTGCTTGTTCCTTGAATCTTTCTTCTTGATCTAAAGGATCATTCAATTCAGAATATCCATTACCCATTTCACTTCCAGCAATTATAACTTGGAATTGTTGAACCTTTCTTTTATCTTCAGGATTTCTTTTTGCAAGAGGAGAAAGTTCAACTGGTTGTCCAGTCAAAAATCCTGGACCAGATATTTTTTTTCTGCAATATTTCCATAGTTGGTCAATTAACCTCCATTTATCCAAAGAATCTTTGTAATCCACTTTCAATTCATTTAATTTTTTCTTTATTTCTTTTATATCTGATTTGTATATATCAATTCCAGTTTCCTTTTTAATTAAAGTTTCAAAATCATATTTCTCCCATTTTTTTGAAAAATCAACTTTATGTCCATGTATATCGAATTTCATTTTATCAAAAACTTGTTTTGCAACTTTCTTGTACATTTCTTCAACAAGTTTCATTCCATCTTCATAATTAGCATATCCCCAATAAAATTCCATTTGAGTGTAATCTTGAAGATGTTCCATATCCATTCCTTCATTTCTGAATTGTCTTCCTATCTCAAATGTTTTTTCATAACCCGCAACCATTAATTTTTTCTGCCACAATTCTCCCATTGAAATTCTTAAATAAACATCTAAATCTAAAGCATTATGATGAGTTACGAAAGGTTTTGCAGCTGCTCCTCCAGCAGAACTTTCAAGAACAGGTGTTTCAACCTCTAAAAATCCCTTTTCAATAAGAAAACTTCTTATTGTATTCCAAAATTTTGCTTTTTTAACAAACATTTCTTTAACTTCTTTGCTCATTAAAATATCTAAATATCTTTTTCTGTATCTTTCTTCTTCATCTTGTATTCCTTTCCACTTTTCAGGTAAAGGAAGAATTGACTTTGAAATTATTTCAATCTTTTTAACAGATATTGAAATTTCTCCAGTTTTTGTTTTTATTATTTCTCCTTCAACACCCACGAAATCTCCGCTATCAATATATTTTTTGAAAAATTCTTGTGTTTTTTCAGGAGTTTCTTTTTCTTGTAAAACAAGTTGAATATCTCCGGTTCCATCTCTTAACACACAAAAAGCAATTTTACCTAAATCTCTTTTAGTCATTAATCTTCCAGCTGTTTTAACTTTGCTTTTAAGTTTGCTTTCAGAACACTCCAAGCAGGTTTGTTTTTTATCATACTTGTTTGGATAAGGATTAATTCCTTCTTTCCGAAGTTCTTCGAGTTTTCTTAATCTTTCATTTATTATTTGTTGTTCACGTCCCATTATTCTAAACCTCTAATTCTTTTAAGTTTACTTTCTCCATTTGGAAGGAGAAGTATTTTTTTATAGCTTTCTCTTGCATTTATTATTTGAGCATCTAAAAAGGGTTTTAAATCTTTTTTCCAATTTGGGTCGGTTTTAACTTTTCTGGCCCATCTTTCAATCTGCTCGTTATGTGTTTTATCTCTCATTTTGATGCATTTTAATCTTTTTTATTTTATTTTTGAATTCTTTTATATATTTTTCATCAATTTTTTCTTCATAAATTATTCTTAGATGTTTTGCATCTTCTATATCTTTATTGGATTTTAAATACTCTTCTTTGAATGCAATAGCTTCTTCTATTCTTGGAAAATAGACGTCCAATCCTGTAAAAGGAATCTTGACCCTTGAATTTAATTGAAAAACATCTATTTCATCTTTAGCAAATTTAATTTCCATCTCGGGAAGCATATGTTCTTTTTGGGTGTATCTCACACTATCCCCATTACAAAGATAATCGTTATAAATTACCTTTGGTTGTTCAGACTGCATACACTCAAAATCCCCTTCAATTAAATCATTATGTAATTCATTGAATTTTTCCCAAGAAAGTTTTTCTATAATCATGTCAATATCTTCTGTTCCTCTACTTCTACCATGAGAAATAGCAACAAATCCAGAGCAGATAATATATTTGCAATGTTTATTTACTATCTTGCAAAAACTTTCTGTAAATTCATCCAAAATTGTTTTATCAGATACTTCTCTTTTCATATTCAGATTAAATATAAAGATTTTATATATTTAACCTCTTAATTTTCTGTATATAAAAAATCCTCCTAAGCTAGATAAAAATAAAATAATTCCAATTAAACTTGAACCTGCTTTAGTGATGTTGCCTATAACATTTCCAGTGATATTTGAAGAAAGGAGGAAGAAACTCAAGATAAATGATGCTCCAAAGATTATAGACATAACTTTATTTTCAAGAGTTTTTTTTGAATTTTTAACATGTTTTTTGAAACCTTTTATGTCTTTTTTTGAACCCAGGATATGAATTTGATTTGGAGAATAAACACTATATTCATCATTACTCGATCCATCAAAATCAGCTACTCCATCATACCCATATTTATCTGCATCAACATAAATATGTGAAGGTAGATGAAACCATTTACTTTTTCCTTCAGTATATTCTGGATGTTTTTTGTTTACATCATCAAGGAAATTATCATCATAAGGTATAGCTAGATTTTTTATATTTAAAAGAGCCTGTGTAACCTGTTGGCCATATCTGTATGTATTAAATGGGCTAAAATAAAATCTCTTTCCATTTCGGGTTTTTATTTTTGACCTATAAAACCTCTCTATTTTTTCAGGACCACGATGATAAACAATATCTTTAACTTTGCTTTCTGGAAAAATTGTTTTTAAGTATTTTTCATATTGTTCTTTTGTTCCAATTCTTGCTAAATCTGGATTTTGTTCAAAAACAAAATTTATATCTTCGTCTTTCATTTTTTTCTAATAAACCTGTTTTTTCTGTATCCTTGGTTATCCAATTCATCATTCAACATTTCATCAACAATAACTTGAAAATTATCTGTTCGAGGCACATGGGCATATTTTATTTTTTTGAAATTTTCTTGCAGTTTTTGAACCTTAAGAAATAAAGGAAGAAGATTTGGATTTTTCACTTTGTATTCTCCTAATAATTGTTTAACCACAAGCTCTGAATCCAAAAAACAAGTTATTTCATCTTTTGTTACGGTTAAAGCCAATTCCAAGGCTAAAATCAAACCTTCGTATTCAGCTATGTTGTTTGTGGTATTTTCTCCTATGAATTTACTGGATTTAGTTAAAATTTCACCTTCTTTTCTCACAATTGCAGCAACAGCCCCAGGACCAGGATTTCCCCTTGCACCTCCATCAGAATTTGTGTAAATCATTATAGTAATAATTAAAAAATGTTATTAAACTTTTTCTTTCAAGAAACTTCAAATATGTAATATTTTGAAAGTTTTGAAATCCTGGAATTTTTCAGGACGTATATCTATTCCTTTTATTTGGGCATGTTTTGGACCTTTTTTACATAAATCTACAACTTTCTCAACATCTTGATTATTTCCTTCTAAGAATATTTCAACTCTTCCATCTTCAAGATTTCTTACAAATCCTTTAACATTATGCCTTTCTGCGTTTTCTTTAACAAATCCTCTAAAAAAAACATCCTGAACTGTTCCATCAATATAC
>CAYWFA010000016.1:0-11880 GCA_964457815.1 Candidatus Woesearchaeota archaeon | reverse complement strand
GCAAGCAAATCAGCAAGCTCTTTGGTATTCTGACTTACATAAAGGAGTTTCTGATTATATAAAAGACTTGTATTCTGCATATGAATTCCCTAGTACAACTACAAGGAACAAGAGAGATAGAATGTTAGAAGCAGATATAAAATACTATTTTCAAAGAAATCCAGATGCAAAAATCTCTGAATCAAAACTTAGAAAGAAGTTCCATGATGAATATAGAGAGAGATTCTGTAAAGGTACTGCTTTTTTAGAGATAGAGAAGACTTTCAAGGAAAATTCTACTTCCTTTAATATAAATGATATCTATGAAATACTCAGAAAATATCACAACCACCCAGACAGTTATGGGAATATGATTACTGTTGCTCCTCCAATTTACTTATTGGGTAACGATTTAGATTTAAATGATTCTAATAAAGAAAAATTTGAAGAGCTTAGACAAAAAGGGATTTCCCTTTACTGTAAAAGAATGGGAAAAAAAGCAAGTAGGGAAATTGAAAGAATGAAGTGGATTATGAAAGAGAATGATTATAGCTCTGCTTATGAAATTTATCCTATTGCTTATAATTTTAATCCAGAAAAGCAAGGGAGATATATTGAATTATCTAAAGAAGATGGATATCCTATTATGAATACAAATGTATTAGAAAATCTTGCAAGAGAATACAGTAACATTGCAACTAAACTTCCAATTGCATATACTGATACAAAGAATGCAATAGATTTTTTCCAGAATGAAACAGGAATATTGCTAAATAAATCAAAAGATGAATCAACTGTATTTAACAGACTCATCTTTGGAAAATAAAGAAGTTTTAAATATTCTTTTTTCTTTTATAGGAAAAGAAAGAGGCTAAAATGAAACTTACTAAAGAAGATAAAAAATTAATTGAGAAGGCAAAAGAAGTAATAATCAGGTCAAAACCAGTTAAGTTAATTGATACAGGAGGAGTTGGTAGCGCATTAATTACTTCTAAAGGCAATATCTTTACTGGTGTAAGTATGGGTTTTTATTGCGGTATTGGTTCATGTGGAGAATATCAAGCAATAGGTTCTATGATTTCAAATGGTGAAAAAGAAATTAAAACTATTGTTGCAGTGACTGATGAAGGTAAGGTTATTCCTCCTTGTGGAAAATGTAGGGAGATGATATCTCAAGCAACCAAAAAAAATTGGGATACTCATATTATTATATCAAATTCAAAGAAAGTTAAATTAACAGAACTACTCCCTTATTCTTGGAAAGGTTCAATAGAGAAATAAGATGACAAAAAAATCTTTTGCAGACTTTTATGATGAAATATCTAGTAAATCAGAAGCAAAAAACAGAGCAGAGAAAGTCTTAAAATATATTAGTAAATATCATTCTAATGCAAGAACTGTTTTAGAATTAGGTACTGGTAATGGAAATGTTCTAATAAATTTCCCTGGGAAGTATGAATTATATGGATTAGACATTGAAAGAAAGTATGTTAAATTAACAAGGCAAAAACTTCCAAAAGCTCACCTTTGGACATCAAGCATGCATAATTTCAAGATTAATAAGAAATTTGATGTTATTTTCTCTGTATTTGACTCAATCAATTTCCTAAAAGATATTTCCCAGTGGGAAGAGACATTTAGAACTGTTTATAATCATTTAAATGAAAATGGATTATTTATATTCGATATGTATACTGAGAAAGTCCTTAAAAATAACAAAGGAAAGCCTGCAAGCTTTTGGAGTGAGCAATTTGGATTTGCTTCAGATGAAGGAATTGTGGAAGGAAATCATTTAAAATGGAAATTCAAGATATTTGAGAAAACCAAAGGAGATAATTACAGGTTGCATAATTTTGAGTTTAATGAGAGAATATTTCCTTCTAAACTTGTTGAGTCAAAACTAAAGAAATATTTCAATATCCTTGAAAAAAGAGACTGGGAAAATATGGGAAGTCCAAATGAAAATAGTTTAAGGATATTATATGTGTTGGGGAGGAAGAAATGAGAAAAGAATTCAAAAAAGGAGAAAAGACATCTATTGAATGGAGATTCAAGGAAAGAAAAAGATTGCTTAAACCATTTATTAAAAAATATGGAAAACCAGTATTGGTCCATTCAACAACAAATCTAGCTAAATTTGAACAGATATTAAATGAAGGAAAATTGAAATTTCCAAAAGAGACGGAATCTTCTAAGAAAAATTCTTTTGTAGAGAAGATATTAGGAATTGATAAAGGAATATTCTTTAGTTTGGGCTTTGTATATGCAACAGCTTATGAATTCAAATATAGTTTAATTTTTGATTTAGAATTAACTAAAGATTTAATTTATTATAGAAATTCTATTGCTTATCAGTGTTATAAATCAATTGCTGATTATTGGGATAAAAATGATAAACAAATGCTTGTCAAACTTTCACAAAAAAACAAATTATGCAAATCTGTTGTTGATAAGTACTACAATGAAAAATATCATGGTAAAACAAAATCCTTATTTGATTTTTGGAAATGTGAAGAAGAACTGTATAGTTTAATTAAAAATTATCCTAAGAAAAAAGAATTATTAAAGATTATATCTAAAATAAACTCAAATACCTTGAAAAGATATCCTTCCTCAAAAAGGATTGCAATAAAAGATTATTTTACTGAAAGAGTGCCAGAGATAATAAGTAAAAAAGAAATTAATCTAGTTAATAATAAGAATTTTCTTGGATTTTACATAAAAGGAGATATTCCTAAGAGTATAATGAAAATAATAAAAGAAAAATATCCTGATAAAATTATATTTGATGGAGAGATAATAAAATGAATATTCAAATAATCTCAAAAAAAACAAAGAATCTTACAGACAAAGAAATTTCTATCATGAACAATGCCAGAATAAAAGAATATGGAAAGGGTTCTTCTATTGATTTCAAGAAAGAAGATTCCAAAGGAGAATTCATTTTTGTTAAGGATAATAATAAAATACTGGCTTTTGGAATGATGAAACCTGTTAAGGTTGAGTTGAATGGTAAAAAGTATGAAATTCTTGGAATTGGAAGAGGAATGGCTCTTGAAAAAGGAAAAGGATATGGAAGAGCACTTAATGAAGCAAGGATTTCTAGGTTAAAGAAACTTAAAAAAACAGGAGTTGCATTCACAAGCGAGAAGAATATTGGATTCTTTAAAAAAGTTGGATATAAAACAGAGAGAAATGGAATAAGAAGATTTCTTTACAAGAATCCCAAAGGAGAATTGATTAAAGATAATGATGGGCATATGGTATATTATGAGGGAAAAGATAAATTAATTAACAAAATTCTATCTGGAAAGGCATTAGCATATGTGAATGTTCCTTTTTGGTAAATTCTTCCTCTGAACACTTTTTTCCTATTTTTGCACGTTTTTTAACATTTAATTTAACTTAATAGGTAAATTTATAAATATAATGCTGGAGAGATGAGTTTAATCTTCTTTCAATAACTTTTTAAAGTATGTTTTCTTTTATTAACTATGAAAAGGGGTTTAGTAGTTTTTATTTGTTTATTTTTAATGATTAGTTTATCATTTGTTTCTGCAGGATTATTTAATAAGAATAAGGTTACAGGAGAAGTTATAGGACAGACAACTTTTTCTTGTGAATCTATTTTTGAACAATCGCAGTACTATTTCAAGTTATGTTCAGATAATGGTTATGGGGGTGTGTGTTTTAATAAATTTTCTGGAAAATATCAAGGTTGCGGACCTGCATCTGGTGCTTATTGTATAACTAACAATGTTTATTCTTCTGAAAATATTGCCTGTTCTACTGACAGGATATTTGAAGAATGTATAGATAGTGATAATGGAAAAGATTATTATAATTCTGGAACAATAACTGGCCCGGATAAAGATGGCGAGGGAAATCCAACATCAGATTATTGCTGGAATGATGGAAAAGGGGTTATGGAAGGATATTGTGATGTTGAGGGGTATGTTGATTTTATCTCTTATAGTTGTCCTTATGGGTATGGATGCTTATATGGGGCTTGTATGAAGATAACCCCGGAGTGTGATTTAATTGGTACAGATTGTCCATCAGGAGAAAGGTGTTTAGATGGAAGATGTGTTCCAACCACAATTGATTGCACAGATAGTGATGGTGGATTGAATTATTTTGTTAAAGGAATTGCTAAAGAAAAACCACAAGCTTTTGAACCTTCAAGCACCTTTTTTTCACTAATATCTGATTCTAGTGCGGTTCTTTATCTTCCTGATAAAAACTTAACAGTTAAAGAGGGAGAAACCTACAATTATAGAGGAATGAGTTTTAGAATAGATGATATCACTCCCAATGGATATTCGGATGGTTCTGATTTAATAGGTATATCTAGTTTGTATTTTACAGACCAATGTTTAGATAAAGAAACTTTATTAGAATATAAGTGTGAAGATTCATACTATGTTTATTTAGGAGAATTAGGAGAAGATCCAGAAGGATATATTTTATTTCTTAATAAATCCACACTATTACAATATAGTCTTGCAACAGTTTGTCCTGATGGTTGTGTTAATGGAGCTTGTGTCCAGCCAAACTCAACAAATTATAAGTGTACAGAGACAGATAATGGGTTAAATTATTATGCTAAAGGCATAACCTCCTATAACGGATATGATTATGAGGATTTTTGTGTTGATAGCTATTCTATAGTTAATGAGGGACAATCTAATCAATATATCTTAGAAGTTGGAGATTTGGTAGAATATTCTTGTTATTATCCAAATAACACTCAAAGATGCTATGCTACTTCTTGCCCTTTTATCAAATATCATTGTCCTGATGGTTGTGTTGAAGGAGAGTGTGTAAGTGAATCAAGAGAAAATTGCAGTTTAATAATTAATAATCAATTTCAGGATAAAGACAATGATGGATGCCATGCAGGAACAGATTCTGACTGCGGAGGTATTGAAGGAGTTGACAATCCAGAGATAACATGCTTTGATAATATAGATAATGATTGTGATGGGATGATTGACTCTTTGGATAATGACTTAAGCTGCAATCTTGATTGTGGAGATAATATCTGTGGATGGTATGAAAGAGTTTCTTCTTCAAAGTTTTATTGCAATGAAGATTGTGCAAAAGAAGGTACACAATGTATTATTGATGCAGACTGTCCAAATGGTCTTTGTATTGAAGGGGTATGTGGGATTGAAATTTCATCTTTAAATACATGTGAAGAGGAAGGTGGAGAAATTTGTTTTGTAGGAGAAGAATGTGTGGATGGTGTAATTGTTGAGGTTACTAATATAGATTCTGGAGAAATTTGTTGTGTTGCGGGAGATTGTGTAAAAAAGAGAACAGGAACAGTTTGTGAATATGGTTGCATGCTTAATGACAAATGTTACCCTTTTGGATATAGAAAAGCAGGACAGTACTGTTCAGAAAACAATGAATTTGTAATACAATCTCAAAGTGATGTGGCTTGTGAGAATAGTTTTGAATGCAGAAGCAATCTTTGTATAGATGATGAATGTGTTCATCAGGGGTTATTTAAGAAGATTCTCAATTGGTTTAAAAGAAGATCTAGTTAGAATTCAAAATCCACGAAAATTAATATAAATTTACCTTTTTTTAGGCTTTTTAGTTAAGTTTATAAATATAATTGATTTATTGTCTTTATGGTAATTGGATTGTGGATTTTAATTGGAGTAGCAGTCTTGCTTATTTTCATATTTGCAGGATATTATAACAGATTTACTGTATTGTCAAATAGAATAGAAAATTCACTTGGGCAGATTGATGTTCAACTTAAAAGAAGAGCAGATTTAATTCCAAATCTTGTTGAAACTGTAAAAGGATTTGCTAAGCATGAAAAAGAAGCAATAGCAGCGGTTACAAATGCAAGAAAAGCTTTGGTTGGTGCAACAGATTTACCTTCAAAATTGAAAGCAAACAAAGGACTTGAAGGAGCTTTGGGAAGATTATTTGCAATTGCTGAAGGATATCCTGATTTGAAAGCTAATACCAATTTCTTGGAATTACAAAGAGAATTAACTTCAACTGAAGATAAAGTTGCTTATTCAAGACAATTTTACAATGATTCTATTCTTGATTACAACAATAAATGTAAGACTTTCCCTGGAAAGATTTTTGCAGGAATGTTTGGATTCAAAGAAAAAGAATACATCCAAATAACAGCAGAAGAAAGAAAACCTGTTAATGTTAAGTTTTAATTTTTGTTTTTAAGTTCTTTTAATTAATTTGTTAATTTTCCATACTTTCCAAAATTATAAACCCCATTTATTCCTACTACATATGTTTCAAAGGATTTTAGTTTATCTTTTGGGACAATTTGTTGGTAAGATTCTCCTTTTTTGTATTCAGATATTTCTGTTCCTTCTGTTATGCTAAAAAAACTTGGTAAAATTATAAATTGCTTTTTTTTGTGTTTTCCAACAAGAAAGCACTTGTATTTCTCACGTTTTATGTTGATTTTGTCTTTGATTAATACAGCAGGATGAATATGGCTGGTTACTATAGTCTTAATGCTTTTATTTTTGTATAATTCCAGAAAATCTTTATCTCCGTGAGTAAAAGCAAGTTCATTTTCTATATGGAAATCATGGAGTTGGTAGTCCTTAAGTGTAAATGTATCATGGTTTCCTTTTATTAGAATTATATTTTCTTTTTTTATATGCTTTTCAAGAAATTTAAGAAAGTTTCTTAAATCAGATACTTCTTGTTTTTGAAATTTGAAATGGTGTTTTAAATCTCCTAAAAGAATTATTTTTTTTAAAGTGTAAATTGCCTTTATTCTTTTGATTATTATTTCTAATTCTTTTTTTGTTTCTTGTAATTGATCAAAGAGGAGGTTTATTCCTTGTTCTTTTATCATTGAGTCATATCCCAAGTGTAAATCTCCAATTACAAGAATTCCTTTTTTTGGAAAGAAAATTGTTTTTGAGATGAAAGTGAAATCTTTTTGTTTTTTTGTTTTTCTCATAAATTATTCATTTTTTATTGATTTATCAACCTTCCGAAAAGTTTAAATAGTTTACTAGGGTATACTAAAGTATATGGAAACCACAATAAAAATCTCTTCTGATGTTAAGGGTATGCTTGATAAGTTTAAGATGCATGAAAGAGAGACATATAATGATATTATTGAAGTTATGATAGAAGATCATCTCGAACTTAATGAAAAAACTAAAAAGGAAATAGAAGAAGCTAGAAAAAGAATATCTAAAGGAGAATTTTATTCTCAAGAAGATGTTGAGAGGATGTTTGGATTAAGATGAGTTATGAAGTCTGTTGGAGTAAAAACTCTTTAGACTTTTTAAGTAAATTAGAATCTTTAATTTCTAAAAGAATTATAAAATCTATTAAAGATTTTTCTGAGAATCCTAGAGCAAGAGAGTTTAAGAGGTTAAAAGGAGAAACTGCATTTAGATTAAGGGTTGGAGATTACAGGGCATTATTTGATTTTGATCAGAAAAATAATAGAATAAATATAATAGGTATTGGACACAGGAAGAATATTTATAAGAGGTAACTTTATTGTCCTTCAACATCTTGTAAAAATTCATCGTAACTGAATTCTTCTGGGTCTTGTCTACGAGCAATTTCTTGCATGTAAACTTTATGCATTCTTTGAAGGAAATCTTGTTTGTCTTCAATCTTCATTAAATCAAGATGTCCTTGAAGGATAAGATTCAGTGAAAAGGGAGAAGGTATTTTTACATGATTATAACTTAATTTAACTTTTTCAGAATGTATCCAATCAAGTACAAGTTTAGCTTTTTCTAGATCCATTAAATCTTCTAAAACTTCTCTTTTTGCTTCTTTTAAAATTGGAAATTCTTTGGATATTTTTTTAACTGAATTTATAAGAAAATGAGATTTCATTTGTTGTTTTCTTACAGATTTTGTCGCTCCTTTATATGTTCGGAGTATCATTAATCCTCTTGTTGCACAATGCCTGAATTTTTTGGTAAGCACATCTGTTTTCTCAATTGCTTGTTTTAATATTTCTTCTAGATTTTCTGAAGTTAGTTCTTGAAATGCTTTTTCAATTTTGGTGTTTTCGGAAGATAAATAAAATCCTCTATCTGAGATTCCCACCTCAACATCTCTTTTTGCAGAGCCTTTTGCTCCCATTAAATATGCTAAAGCTCTTGAGAGAGCATCGTTTACTCTTCTACCGTACATCGAATTAACTAAAACATATTTTTTATCATCTCTTTCATCTGTATATTTTTCTATTGTTATTGTATCTGTATCTGGGATTTCTGAAAATTGAAATTGCTGATTGAAGTATTCATAAATTTCTTCGGAAACCTGTAATGAGGTGTAAGTATGTTCTCTTATGAATTCTTTTATTTTTTCTTTGGAAATGTTTTTTTCAAATTTTTTTCTTAATTCTTTTCTGAATTTTGAAATTTCAAGTGCAGAATCAAAACTTAAGGGGAGAGTTTCTGAAAACCAGGAAGGAATTGTTGGAGAGCGTTCTGGAGAAGATTTAACGTATAAATTCATACCTTTGGTGTAAAGGTAAGCATATTTGCTTCCCCCTAATACAAAAACATCTCCTTTTTTCATTCTATTCATAAATGATTCATCAATAACACCTATTTTATCTCCTGCTTGATTCTTTACAGTTACAAAAGATTCTTCTGGAATTGTTCCTAAATTTGTTAAATAAAGAACTCTTGCCATTTTTCCTCTTTTACCTATTTCTTTTGTGTCATTATCATACCAAATTTTTGCATAAACTTTATCTTTTTCTAAATCGTATTCTCCAGATAAATAACTTATAACAGATAAAAAATCTTCTTTGGTTAAGTCTTGATAACAATAGCTATTTCTTATTAATTCAAGAAGGTTTTCTAATTTCCAGGGTTGATTTATAGCCATACCAAAAATTGTTTGAGAAAGAACATCCAAAGCATTTCTAGGAAAATGTATTTCATCTATTTTTCCTTCATACATTTCTTTTTGTATAACGGAACACTCAATTAAATCGTCTCTGTCCATTACGATGAATCTTCCTTTTGCCGTGTCATGTAATTTATGTCCTGCTCTTCCAACTCTTTGTAAAGCTCTTGAAGAGGCTTTTGGACTTCCCAAGAGTATAACTAAATCAATGTATCCTATGTCTATTCCAAGTTCCAAAGAGGTTGAGCAAACAACCGCTTTTAATTTTCCGTTTCTTAAATTTTCCTCTATTTCAAATCTATGCCCCTTGCTTAAAGAAGAGTGGTGGGCTGCAATGTTTTCATCAGTGTAATCTACTGGAAATTTATCTTTAAGATAATTTACAACTCTTTCTGTTGCTGAACGAGTGTTTGTGAAAACAAGGGTTGTTTTATGCTCTTTAACCAAATCATGAATCATATTGTATAAATGAACATAAGGCTTATTCTCAGAGATTAAATTTGTTGTAGGGATTAAAACATCTAAATCCAGTTTTTTATTTGCTTTAACTTTTGCTATTTTTACATTTCTATCTTCTGAAATTCCTACGAGGTATTTGGCAATTTCTTCTATGGGTTCAACTGTCGCACTTAACCCTATTTTAACTGAAGGAGTTTTTGTAAGCGCATTTAATCTTTCTAAATTTAAACTTAAAAAAGAACCTCTTTTATTTCCTAAAGAGTGAATTTCATCAACAATGCAATATTCAACTTCTTGAAATGCCTCTACAAATTTTTTTGTTGTTAAAACAATTGCAAGAGATTCTGGAGTAGTTATTAAGATATGAGGAGGATTTTTTGCCATTTTTGTTTTTTCAGATGTTGTTGTATCTCCTGTTCTTAATCCCACAATTATTTTCTGGAGGTTTATTCCCTTGGAATTTGCTAATTCATTTATTTCTTGAAGCGGTTCAAGAAGATTTTTGTGAATATCATTGTTCAGAGCTTTTAATGGAGAAACATAAACACAATAAACTTTTTTTTCTAATTCATTTTTTTCTGCTAATATCACTAATTGATTTAATATCGAAAGAAATGCTGTAAGGGTTTTTCCTCCTCCTGTTGGAGCCGAAATAAGTATATTTTCTTTATTATAAATATTCATTACCCCAAATTTTTGAGATTCTGAAAAATCTTGAAATTTCAAAAAAAACCATTCTTTAACAAGTGGATGAAGTACTTTTTCAATTTCTTTTTTTGAATATTGGGTTGCTTCTGAAACAATTGTCATTTTAAGTTATTTTTTATGTTTAATTCTATAGAAACCTCTTGCAATCCTTTCTTTAAAATAATTAAGTGTCATTATTTAAGGGTTTTGGTTGTTTTTTCAAGTATTTGGTTAATCTTAAAAAGTCTTTTTTCTATATTTGATGATGGAAAAGTATCAAAGAATTGACTTTAGAGACCAGATTTCAAGAAATAAAAGAAAATCCTTTTTCTTGATTGTAAGTGTTTTTGTTGTAATTGTTGCTCTTGGCTATGTTATTTCTTTGGCTTTTGACCCAGGTTATATGTTCATTATAATGATCTTTGCTATTATCTTTTCTTTGTCTTATACTTTGATTAGTTATTATAATTCCGATAAAATTTCAGTTATGAGTGTAGGAGCAAAACAAGCAGACAGGACTAAGTATAAGGATTTTTATAATTTAGTTGAAGGTTTAACAATTGCTTCTGGACTTCCCATGCCTAAACTTTATGTTATGCCTTCGAATCAAATAAATGCTTTTGCTTCTGGAAGAGATCCTAAACATTCTGTTGTTTGTGTTACTGAAGGAGCTTTGGCAAAGTTGGATAGAAGAGAGCTTGAAGGGGTTTTAGCACATGAACTGGGACATATTGGAAATTATGATATAAGATATATGACTTTAGTCGCAGTAATGGTTGGAATGATTGCAATTATTTCTGAAATGTTCTTAAGAAGTTTATGGCTTAAAGGAGGGGGAGGAGATGACAATAAAGCTGGAATAATTTTATTGGTTCTTGGAATTGTTTTAGCCATACTAGCACCTATTGTTGTTCAGTTAGTTCAGCTTTCAATTTCAAGGAAACACGAGTATTCTGCAGATGCAACTGCAGTGAAATTCACAAGATACCCTCAAGGATTGATTGGTGCATTAAAAAAAATAAAAAATGATTATCAGTTTGAATCACGTGAAAGAAAAGTAAGCAAAGCAATTGCTCCTTTGTTTTTTGCAAGTCCTTTGAAAAATCTGACAAGCACACATCCTCCAATTGAGAAGAGAATAGATGCTTTGGAAAGAATGTAAAGAATTGTATATCTATATTTTTATAAACAAATTCTTAAATAAGCTTTATTTGTAAAATAGCTATGAAGAATTTAAGGAATTTATTGAAAAATCCTTCTATTGTTTTAAGTTTTATAGGGGGGGCTTTTGTTATAAGCACAGGTGTATTAACTTGTTTGAATACAGATATTAAAAAGCAAAATATTGAACTTTATACGAAATATGTGGGAGTTATTAAAGATTATATTGATTTGTCTGATAGTTATCGTCTTTTGAAAACTGAAAAAATGATGGATTCAATTAATCTTTCTATTGATTATGCTACAAGTATTTTTTCTTCCAGAGAAGAGTATTCTGAACTAAAACATAAAAATGATAGTTTAATAGAAAGATGTTTAAAGAATTCTAAGAAAATTGATTCTCTTTTGAAAGAACTAAATACCAAGAAATCTTTAAATTAAAGGTTATTAATTAATTTTAAAAACCTTCACAAATTAATTTATTTATGAGTTTTATAAGAGGTGCAGTGATTACTTTGTTTGGGTTGGTTTTAACAATTTCCATAATTCTTATGAATGTTTCTTTTACTTTTTCATCTTCTCTTCAGTATGATGAGCTTAAACCAGCTTTAGAAACCTCTGCAACAGGGATTATTGGAAGTTTTTTGGATTTTGAAACTGTTTTTGGAGAAGAAGGGATGATTAATTATTGTGATA
>CAYWFA010000015.1:0-13812 GCA_964457815.1 Candidatus Woesearchaeota archaeon | reverse complement strand
GAATCTTTGCGGAGATTTCAAGGAAACAGAATATTCCAATAATAATTACAAATCAAGTTTATTTGGAATTTCTTTCAGAAGAAGAGTTCAAAAAAGGCGTAGAAAGAAACACAAATATTGTAGGGGGAGATTTGTTTAAGTATTGGAGTAAATGTATAATTGAATTGAAAAATGATAATGGAAAAAGAAAAGCAATTCTTTTGAAACATAGGAATTTACCTCAAAAAGAGATGGGATTTATAGTAAAAAATGAAGGTATTTTCAAAAAAAGGTGGATTTAAAAAATACCTGGGGCATAAACCCCTACTCCTTTTCTTCAAAATGTCGGAGGTATTTTCAAAAAAAGGTGGATTTAATTTAATATAAAATGCTTATATTAACTATTTCGTAGTGTTATAAAAATTTAAAGTAAGTTTATTTTTAAAATATATGTCAGAAATTATAAAATTTGAAACAGTTAAGAAAGTTGCAGATGTTAATTTTAAAATCAAAGATTTAAGTAAAATTTCCAGGGTGGATTCAATCTCGCCACCAAGTGTGTTTATAGGCAGTAAATTGAAATATCCTTTGGTTAACGTAGGGATTTTAAGTCCTTTGAATAAGGAGGATAATGCTTGGCTTTATGATGATGCAAAATATTGGGCTGAGAATAATCTTGATATAGAAGAAGTTATGAGTTTAAGAAATGGGCTTCTTAATTCAAGATTTCAAGCTAAAGTTAGCGATATAAGATTAAACAAGAAATTTGTAGAAGTTGCAAAGGATGTCGCTATTTCTTCTAAACAAGTTGAGGTAGATATTGAATTGAAAAATAGGCTTATTGTTGGAAGAGAAAAAGACAAAATATTAACTCCTCATGGGATGAGGGCAGGACTTAAGAATGTAGAGATAACAGGTAATGTAAAAGTTGAAAAAAAAGTTGACAAAGTTATTAATGATGAAATAAAAGCATCAGAAGCAATTGAATATTTGTATAAAAATGAATTCAACGAATATACTTTAAGCAAGATTTTGAGTGTTGGAGTTATGGGTTTAGCAAAAAACAAAAAGTTGGTTCCAACAAGATGGAGCATTACTGCAACTGATGATATTTTAGGAAAAAGTTTTCTTGATAATGTTCGACAGTATCCTTGGATTGAAAATTATGAGTTGTTTTTTGGAGAATTTATGGGTAATCAATATATTTTATTGATGTTTCCAAGTGTGTGGAGTTATGAATTATTTGAATTGTATCTTCCTCATAGTTCATGGAACCCTGGACAAGAAATAAAAGCTTCTACTGATGCTGAAGGATATCATGGAAGAAAAGCTTATGCTTTTGATACTGCTGGAGGATATTATGCTTCCCGTTTTGCTGTTCTTGAATATTTAAATTCAATTAAAAGACAAGCGAGTGTGATTGCTATAAGAGTTGAAACTCCAAGTTATTGGGCTGCTTTAGGAGTTTGGGTATGTCGAGAGTCTGTTAAGAAGGCATTAAAAAATAAATCATTTAAATTTGAATCTAAAGAAGAAATGTTAACATCTGCTAAATTTATTTCTGATAAAAAGTATAAATTCGATATAAAGGATATTTTAGGAAGGAGTAAACTTTTAAAGAATGTAAACACCCAAAAAAATCTTACAGAATTCTTTTAGATAATTTTTCCATCTTTTGAGCTAGAGTGCAAGTAGGAAATGATTTAGATAGTTCTAAAATATCTTTATATAATTTCTTATAATCTTTTGAAGAAATACTAAATCTATAAACATCAAAGTTCCCATAGGCATATTTTTCTCTTAAAGGATGACAAATATATCCACATTTTATTCCAATTTCTCTTATATCTTCCATTAATTTTTTATTTTTACCATAGATTATAATAACCTCTCCAACATGCCCTTCATCTATTATAAATGAAATTAATCCAGCTAACAAAAATTCCTTTTTTAATTTTTTAATATTTTCTGGAACATAAGCTTCAAATGTATTTGTGCAAGGTAATTTGAAATAATCCAAATAAAATTCTGTTATTATCTTAGGTACATTTAATCTACCCTTTTCAAATTCTTTTTTAGGATAATTAAAATCTCCAAAAGTATTTTGTAATTTTTTAAGAAAATTGTTAAGACCTTCTTTATTTATTTGTTTATATGAAGAGACTTCCTCTGTTTTTCCTATATGGCCATCTCCCATGAAATGAAATATTACTGAAACCATCTCTGGAGTTAAATAAAGCGGAAGTTTTGGATTTAATATTGGATTTGATTTTCCCAAACCAGTGTAATATTCAATATTTTTCTCTATTTCTATCATTACTTTATTATTAGCCTTTTTGTCTTTGGATAATTCTTTTGAGATTTCTATTAAAACCCATAAAGGAATATTAATATTTCTTATTTTTCCCCTGTCTTTTTTATATCCTTTAATCCAAGAAGATAAATGTCCCGTGTTATATTCTCTTCTTATATTATATCTCTTTGCAGATTCATTAATTTGCTTTAATAGATTTGCTGTAGATATACTCTTTTCTCTTAATTTTCTAAATAATTCTCTTCTAAATTCTTCTTTTAATCTTATAAATGTAATCATTTTAGGGAATTCCCAAATGTGAATTTCTTTATATTTTATCATCTATAAATGAAGATTTTGATTTTTATATATATTTGTGTATTGGGTTGTTTGAGAGTGTTAAAAAAATTGGGAAAATAAAATATGATTTTGATTTCTCAGACATTTTGAATAGAAGTAAACTTTTAAGAGAGAAAAAAGAACAAAAAAGTTTGAATGATTTTATGAAAATTAATTGATTTGCTGTTTTTCTGATTCATACTCTTCTTTTTTTGCTGCTGCTTTTTCAGCCCATTCTTTGTTTGTTGGACATTGAGGGTTGAAACAGAAAGTCCAAGGTCTTTTTCCTTTAGAAAGCCTCATCAACATTGGCCAGTTGCATTCTTCACAATTTTTATCTGCTTTTTTTATTTGTCCATTTGGAGGAAGACTGTAAGTATTTTTACAATCTGGATAAGCATTACAACTTACAAAAAATCTTCTTGTTTTTTTTGAGTAGTTTATTGATAAATCTCCTTTTCCGCATTTTGGACATCTTATCAATGCATTTTCTTTTTTTTGCTGTTCTCTGTATTCTATGTTTGCTTCTATTAACTCTTCACCTATTTTGTTTTTGTGTTTATCGAAATCTTTGGAAATATTGGTTATGGTTGTTTTGGCTTTTTCTATTATTTCGTTTTCTTTATTTTCTTGTTTGGATTTATGATGCATTCTTTGTATGTTTTCCATGTCTAAATCAAAGTCTCTTGTAAGTTTTTCATCTATTATTATTGGAGAATATTTTTCCAAGGTGTTTATCAAGGAAATGCCTAAGGGTGTTGCTTGAATACTTTGTCCTTCAACATACCCTCTATCGTATAACGTTTCCAATATTGAAGAACGAGTAGCCTTTGTACCAAGATTTCTTTTTTCTAGTTCTGAGATTATAGATGCAGGAGAATATCTTCTTGGAGGTTGAGTTTCTTTTTGTTCTGTTTTTGAATCAATGATTTCTGCTTTTCCTTGCATATCTGGTATTTCTTGTTCTTTTAATTTTGTTGGATATATTTCCATCCATGCTTTTTTTGCTATTGATTGTCCTTTTTTTGAAAAAACTAAATCATTCAGAGTGGCTTTTACTGTCTTGTTATCAATTAAGGCGTCTTCACAAAACAAACTTATGAATCTTTTAACTATTAATTTGTAAATCTTGTCTTCATCTCCAGAGAGAATTTGGGTGTTTCCTGTTGGATAAATTGAAGGATGTGCAGGATCTGTTTTACTTCCTTCTACAGGTTTTTCTCTTGTTATTAATTTTTCAGCTTTGAAGGTTTTTGCCAATTTATTTAAAATTTCTTTGTATCCAATGGATGCAGGTAATTTTTGTGACGAAGTTCTTGGATAAGAGATTAATCCTGCAAGATACAAGGATTGTGCTATTTGAAGTGTTTTTGAAGGAGTTATTCCATAAAATTTATAGGCTTCTGTTTGAAGATTGGTTAAATTAAAAGGTGCTGGAGGAGGAATTTTTTCTTGTTTTTTTATTGTTTCTACATTAACTTCTTTTCCTTTGATGTCTTTGAATTTTTCTAATTGAGATTTATTGAAAATGTCTTTTATGTATTTTAATTCAAGTTTATTTTTTTTATTGGATATTGTTATAAAAACTTGCCAATAAGGTTTTGATTTAAATGCCGATATTTCTTTTTCTTTTTGTACAATTAAATTAAGTGCTGGACCTTGAACTCTTCCAATCGACATTATTTTGAATTTTCCTGTTGTTTTTATTGCATTCATCAAGGCTCTTGAAAGATTTATACCATAAAACCAATCAAGATAATGGCGTGTTTCTCCAGCAATTGCTTGTCCCCAGTTTATGTTTGAGGATTTATTTTCATATGCTTGTTCAAGTTCGTTCTTTGTTAAAGTTGAGAATTTCATACGAGCAGCATCTTGTTGATTGCAAATGTATTTTACTATATTTATTCCAATAACTTCTCCTTCTATATCATAATCTGTAGCAACAGTTAAACTTGAAGCGTCTTTTGCAAGTTTAAGTATTGTATCATAATATCTTTTTGTGAAATCTCCTTTTTTTGCTAAAAAGTTAGGTATCCAAGAAATATCAAATACTGGAATTGCATATCCCCCTTTTTTTTGTTTAAGTGTGAATAAATGTCCAACTGCACAGGCTACTAGTATTTTTTTGTTTTTTCTTTTAAGTTCATAGTATGAAATTTTGTTGAAGTTTTTTTGAGTGGGTGTTCCAAGCGCACTTGCAATCTTTAAAGCTGCTTGGGGCTTTTCTGTTATTATTAATTCATATCCATTTTCTTTTAATTTTATTTTTGGAGGAGAATATTCTTGAGCTCTTTTTGATTTTTTAACTTTCTTTTTTAAAACTGTGAATTTTTCAACTTTTTCTATTTGTTTTTTCTGAGGTTTTTTGTAATGTTTTTCAATTGACCCTTGGGTGATTATTTCTGTGGGGGTTGTTTTAACAGTTTTTTCAGTTATGTTTTTGAAAATATCTTTTTTAGGTAATGACGCTTTCACTTCTTTTTCAGTTGCGTATTTTAAATCAGACATGTTTACTTTGAAATTTCCTTCTACAGCTAATTCTTCTTTGGTTTTTTCTTGTTTTTTCTTTACTGCCATTTTATTGTTTTCTTAGAATTAGTGTGTTTTCTGTGTTTTTATAAATTTTGTGTGTTAGATTTCAAATATTTTGGGCTTTCTTCCAACATGTATTACTTTTGTTTTTCCTATTTTTTCTTGAAGTCCGCCTGCTTCATGAATATGTGCGGAAATTAAAATATCTGGTTTGAATTCTTTTATTGCTTTTTGAACTGCCTTTGAACCAGGGAACCCAGAAAATTCTGCAACGCTTCCTCTTGGGTGTGCATGAGTTACCATTATTTTTTTACTTAAATCTTTTATTTTTTCATTTCCTTTTTTCAACATATTGAAAATTTCTTCGTCTTCTATGAAAAAAGGCCCTGTAAAAGGTTCATATCCTGAACCAAATATTCCTAAATTGCCTCTTTTAATTGAATATCCATGAACGTGTTTTGTTCCTTCATAAATTTGAGTTAATGTATTTATTGTTGACATGGTTTCATGATTTCCGGGTATTAAGATGACTTCTTTTTTTTCTTTTACAAAAGGTCCAATTAAATTTTTAGTTGATTTTTCAAGAAAAGTTAAATCTCCTGCAAGAATAACCAAATCAACGTTTTCATCTTTTGCTTTTTTCGCTAATCTTTCAACAAATTTGGTGTCTCCGTGAATGTCTCCTACTGCAAGAATTTTTGTTTTTTTGTTTTTATCTTTGATTTTATTTTTATTTTCCATAAAAGAATAAAATTAGAAGTGGTTAATAAGGGTTTTTATTGACGATTTGTTGTAATTAAAAAATACTGAAATTTTCATCAAAACTATGTAGTGAATATATACTTTGCAAAACATTTAAAAGGATGATATTGTCTGGATATATACTTTAAATAGGACACCTCAAAAATGGAAACAGAAACAAAAGACAACTTTGATATCTTTTTCCGAAGAAAACCAGCTTTGATGCTTGTTTCTTTGAAAAAGAATACTCGAATGAGGTATGGTAGTATTTTGGCTAAGGAAGTGGATTGCACTTACAGCCATGCAGTGAAAATTCTGCAAACTTTAGAAGAACTTAAGTTAGTGGATTTTGAAAAAAGGGGGCGAATAAAGGTGATAAAACTAACTAAGAAGGGAATTGAAGTTGCAGAGGCTATTGAAAATATTCAAAAGCTGGTAAGATAAAATTGCAGTGAGGTGATTACTAACTGCCCCAATTTAAGAAGGAATGATCAAATAATTTTATTTGAAATAATAGTAATTTTTATTAACTTGTTTTATTTTTTTTATTTATGGTTAGCGGCAATTATAAAGGAATTAAGTTTCCCCCTTTAACTGTTAAGGAGATAGAAGAAAAGTATAAAGAAGCTCAAGAAGAAATGCAAGAAGTTCTTGATTGGAAAAAAGAAGAAGAAGCTCGACTGAAAGACAAGAAATCTAAACCTCAAGCAATCAGTGCAGCAAAAAGGGCTCTTGTTAAGGTTGAGAGAAGAATTGCAACGGTTAATGGCAACATTCTTTACTGGAAATTAAGAAATGAAGGGAAGAGCCACTTCTATGCTAATTTAGAGAGGAATGAATACTGGGATAAGCTCAAAAATGGAGATTCTGGAGATGATAAAGAAAAAAGTGATGATGACTAAATGGAAATGACCCCGATGGGATTTGGGCCTCACGTACACTCGACCTAACAACTCAAAAATTCGTTGTTAAACCCAAGAGTTAAAATCATAATAAAAAAATAAATGACCCCGATGGGATTTGAACCCACGACACCTAGATTAAGAGTCTAGTGCTCTAACCAGGCTGAGCTACGGAGTCCTGGTGTATGAATTAATTAGAAATAAATTGTTTAAAAAGATGTTGTTAAATCCAAGATTAAATTTTTCTTCGATATTTCTCGGTATTTCTTTTAATGCTATATGCTTTGGATTGGCTTATTTCTGTAACTAAAAGTTTATGTTTGTTGTTATATATTCTTATTTTTCCAGATTCATTTAAACACACATTAGCAAGATTTCCTCTTCCTTTATTTAATTTGAAGGGATTTTTTTTAATTGTTGCAGCATCAGCAATTTTATCTTTTAAAACATAATAATCTTCTTCTATTAATTTGAAGTGAGAATAGTTTTCATCTTCTTTTATTTTTTCAAAAAAAGGGTTTTCCGAACTAAAATTTTCCAAGTTTTTTTTCATATAGGTATCAGTATCTATTTTTACTGCAAATCCATTTGAATTTGGTTTTTCTTTTATCTGAAAATATTTTATTGCCATTATTTTCTTTTAAGCTTAGAATTTATATTAATTGTTGTAAAGAATTATCTATATTTTTTTTATCTGTATTCACGCCAAGTGTTATCGCACTTGGTACACTTAAAGAATTTTGTTTCTGCTTCATCTCCTGCACGAGTTTGAATGGTCCAGAAGTAAGCTTTTTCATTTCCACATTTTTTACATTTTTCATTAACTATTGGGAGAGTGTTCATTTCTTTCTTTACTACAGCTATTTTGTTTTTTTCTTGGATTTTTTCAGAAGTTTTTATTTTGATTTTTTCTTTTGTAGAATAATCGCATCTAGAGCATCCGTAATTTTTTCTTTTTTGAATTAAAACTGCTCCACATTTTGGACAAAATTCCATTGTTTTTATTCTCCTTTAACTTTCTTTGTTTAAATTTAATTTCTTTATAAAACTTCTTGTTTTGTTTTTAATTTTCTTGGCAAATTCCTTTTTCTGATTCTGGCTTTAAGTGTTCATAAAACACTAGTTTTGCCCAACCTATAGAAGGTAATATGTTTAAAACAGCTTTTCCAACTAATTGATCTTCACTTATTGATTGTTCAATTGCTAATTGTCCTAAATTATTGTCTCCTATTGTTGAAAAAACATATTTTCCTTGCTCTTGTCTTATGTCTATTACTCTATGAATTATTGGATTTTTTTGGTTGCTGTTAAATATTATAACATCTCCTACTTCAAGTTTTTCGGGTTTAGCTCGTATAATAAATATTATATCTCCTTTGCTGAATCCTTTTTTCAAAGAAAATTCTTGAAATTCTGATTTTTCGATGTTTAAATTTTCATATTTCAGTTCATGTCTATCCCACCAATTATCGAAATTTCCAAAAATATTCCCTGAATGATGCATGCTACAGGATTCAACTATTGCTAAAGGTAAAGTTGTTCCGGTTACAAGATTTAATAGAGGAAAGAAAATGAATTTAATTACAATGAAAATAAATACCAATGAAATCAACCAACCTTTGAAGCTATCATCTTTCCAGACTATGTCCCAAAATCTTTTGAAGGATTTTTTGAATTTGCTTTTATTGCCACCTTCTTTTTTCATTAGATTAAGGATGAATATAGGTTTTTAAAATGTTAGTTTATATTTTTTAATCACCGAAATATTTAAATAGTATATACTTTTATGTGTATACGTTAGGTATATACAAAACCTCTTTTCAACCCTGCCACACTCAAGGTAAAACCTTGAGTTAGTGGCTTTATACTCTACAAAACAAGACAAACAAAATGGTAAATGATATATTTGATAACACAATTTTATGTAGAAAATGTGGAAAAAAAATGAAAAAAATCCAGATTGTGAAAAACGGATTTATTTTAAGAGCAATGGTTTGTCCTAATGAATCTTGCAACGAGAAAATAATTCATCCTGTTGATGAACAAGAATACAGCAAATTTATAAATCTTAAAAACAAGGAATTCAAAGTTAAAATGAGATTAGTTGGAAATAGTTATGCGGTTTCAATTCCTAAAGAAATAGTTTCTTTTATGAGTGAACAGGAAAAAATTATGAATGCTATGGTAAGATTGTGTTTTGAAGATTTTGGAAGAGTGAGTTTAAACTTCAATGAAAAACTTCAAGGAAATTCAAGGATCATTAAAGCAAGAGAATATAAAGTAATTAAAAACAATAAACCTGTTATTCACTCCAAACAATTTTATGATTCAGAAAATCCTGAAAATAACAAAAAAATAATAATTAAAGAAGAAGAGGAAGATTAAAAATAAAATGACAAGAAAAACAATCCAATTGAAAGTTGTAGAAGCATTACAAGACGATGCTTACAAAGGTATTGCTAGAATAGATGCAGATTTAATGAAAGAATTGGAATTGAAAAGAGGAGATGTTATAACAATTAAAGGAAGTAGAGAAACAGTTGCAATAGTTGATAGGTCTTATCCTGCAGACGTGGGAGAGGGGATAATAAGAATTGATGGAATACAAAGAAAAAATGCTAAAACAGGAATTGGAGAAGTTGTTTTTATTTCAAAGGCCGAAATAAAAGAAGCAAAAAAAATAATGATTGCTCCTGCTCAAAAAGGAATAATGGTTCAAGGGGATCCTCAAGGATTAAGAAATGGACTATTAGGAAGAACAGTTGTTAAAGGAGATATAGTTGTTTTAGGAGGAGTTCAAAGAAGAAAAGATTTGATGTCCGAAGAGTTTGGAGATTTAGATGATATCTTTGGAAATTTAAATGAAATTTTTGGAGGGATGGGTTTCGGAAATTTAGGAGGAAGAGTTTCACAAATTAAATTTTTAGTTGTAAATGTTAATCCTAATCAACCTGTAAGAATAACAGAAAACACTGAAGTTACACTTAATTCTAAAGCAGTTGAAATAAGTGAAGAAAATATTCCTGAGATAAATTATGAAGATATTGGAGGTTTAAGTGATGAAATAAAAAAGATAAGAGAAATGGTTGAAATTCCTATGAAGCATCCAGAAATATTTGAAAGATTAGGAATTGTTCCTCCAAAAGGAGTTCTTTTGCATGGGCCTCCAGGAACAGGTAAAACTTTGCTTGCTAAAGCGGTTGCAAATGAATCTGAAGCTAATTTTATTTTGCTTAATGGTCCAGAAATTATGTCAAAGTTTTATGGAGAATCTGAAAAGAAAATAAGAGATATTTTTGAGGAAGCTGAAAAAACTGCTCCTACAATTATTTTTATTGATGAGATTGATGCAATTGCTCCTAAAAGAGAAGATGTTCAAGGAGAAGTTGAAAGAAGAGTTGTTTCTCAAATTTTAACAATGATGGATGGGTTGAAAGGTAGAGGAAAAGTTATTGTTATTGGAGCAACAAATAGGGTTAATGCACTTGATCCTGCATTGAGAAGACCTGGAAGATTTGACAGAGAAATTGAAGTTGGAGTTCCAAGCAAAGAAGGAAGATTGCAAATTTTGAAGATTCATACAAGAGGTATGCCTTTAACAAAAACAGTTAAATTAGAAGATTTAGCTGCTTTAACTCATGGATTTGTTGGAGCAGATTTAGAGTCTTTAGCAAAAGAAGCTGCAATGAATGTTCTTAGAAAATATTTGCCTCAAATGAAATTAGAAGGTGAAGAACAAATTCCAAAAGAAGTTTTGGAAAAGCTGATTATAAACCATGAAGACTTCACAGATGCTTTAAAAGTTGTAAGACCAAGTGCAATGAGAGAAGTTTTAGTTGAAACGCCTAATGTTAATTGGGAAGATGTTGGAGGATTAGAAGATGTCAAACAAGAATTAAAAGAAGCTGTTGAATGGCCAATGAAATATCCTGAAAGTTTTACAAGAATGGGGATAAGACCTTCAAGAGGAATTTTACTTTATGGGCCTCCAGGTACAGGAAAAACTTTGTTGGCAAAAGCAGTTGCAAAAGAATCAGAAGCTAATTTCATTCAAGTTAAAGGACCTTCTTTGTTGAGTATGTGGGTTGGAAAATCAGAAGAAGGAATGAGGAAAATATTTGAAAGAGCAAGACAAGTTGCACCTTGTGTTATATTCTTTGATGAAATAGATTCTTTAGCAGGAAAGAGAGGGGTTGAAATGGGTACAAAAGTTACAGAGAGAGTTTTAAATCAAATGCTTGCTGAGATGGATGGATTAGAAGATTTAAAAGATATTTTGGTTATTGGAGCAACGAATAGACCCGATATGTTGGATCCTGCATTGTTGAGGCCAGGAAGATTCGATAAAATTCTTTTAGTTAATGCTCCTGATTCAAAAGGAAGATTGAATATCCTTAAAATACATACTGAAAAAATGCCTCTCGGAGATGGGAAAAAATTATTCAATGAAAAAGAAAAACAAAATTTCCTTGAAGAATTATCCAAGAAAACTGAAGGATATACCGGTGCAGATTTGGAATCTCTTGCAAGAGAAGCAGCTTTGCTTTCATTAAGAGAATCAATCGAATCTATTTTTGTTTCTGAAAAGCATTTTGAAGGTGCTTTAAAGAAAGTTAAACAAAGCATAACAAAATCAGTTATTGATGCTTATAGAAAAATAGAAGAAAATTTCTTGAAGTCAGCAAAAGCTGCAGTGCCTGAAGGAAATAGTTATTTAGGATAAATTGTTATTTCTATACAGTTACAACAAAATAGTAAGTTTTAAATACGTTAATTTTCACTTATTTTAATGGATAATTTAGGCGTAATGGTTGGATATGGATTTGATTTCAATCTTGGAGGGAAAAAAAATATAGCTTCTGCTTTAAGAAATAAAGGATATCTTGTTGAAGAAGTGAATGAAGCTTGGCCTAGAGATAAATATGTTCTTTTCAAAAATAAATATATTAATTCAATTGATGAGGGAATTTCAGGTAATGTTTTTGGGGATGGAGGAAATGTTCAGTTAAGCAAGAATTTTGCTTTGGTTTCGGATAATGCTTTTTATTTCAACGATATAAAAAAAGATGTTGATTTTGAAAAATTGTTTAACAACAAAAAATATTATGAATCTGCGAAAAAGACTATATCTGAAAAAGGAAAAAAACAATATCATGTTCCTGTACATGTTGCCCCTACTGGATTCTTTTTTGGTAATTCTTCTGCTCAAGGACATATTGATTTATTCACCCTTTTGCTTCCAAACAGCAAAGTATTAATTTTTGATAAACATTTTGGTAAAGATGCCAATTTATATCATGATTACAATGAAATTGCTGAGAAAGAAAATTTAAAATTTATTGAATATGATGGAAGCAAAGAAAACGTTTGGTTTCCTTTGAATTCACTTGTTGTTGCAAATTCTTTGAAAGATACAGTTGCTTTGGATAGTAAAGCGAATTCATTGAAAAAAATTTTAGAAAAAGAGAGAGTTGAAATTATTTCAGTGGATATGCCTCAAAGAAATTATCCTGCAGGTAAAATTAATTGCCAAACAAACGTTTTTCTTTTAAAAGATAAAAATAACTTAAGTAAACTTTTATATTAATTTTCGCTTGTTGTTATTGTCTTTTTTCCGTTTTCTTCTATTAATATAGTATCTTCAGCTTGGGAAACAATACCCTTTTCAACTTCAATTAATTGAGCGTATTGATGTAAATTTCCATTTTGTTGTAATTGTGACAAGGAAATTAAAGCACGTGTACCAAACTTTTTAACCAACCATCTTGAACAAAAAGGAAGTTCATTGTATTCCTCTGTAATGTATTCTAATATTTCTCTTGCATTAGGATTTCTTATGTTTTTGTAATCAATTAAAGAGTAAATTCCTGAAGGTTTACTGTCTTTTATTTTTCCTGCCCCATTGGTAGCAAAAGGTTCAATTGCATATAAACCGGGAGTTATTTCATTTTCTCTTTTGTCATCTATGTTCGGGATTGTTAAACCTGCATGAAGATTGTATTGTTGTATTTGATGCCCAGATAAATTTATTATTGGAGAAAATCCATAAGATTCAATTGTTTCTTGTACCACCTTTCCTATTTTGTTGGTTTTAATTCCTTTTTCAATTGTTTTTTTTGCATTTTCAAGTGCTTTTTTAGACGCTTCTATTAATTTTTTGTTTTCCTGTGAATCTTCCAAGTCAATTGAAAAGGAAGTGTCTGAAATAAAACCATTTATGTGAATTCCTAAGTCTACTTTTAATAACCCGTGTGCTAAAGTTTCATCATTGTATGAAGGAGTGTAATGTGCAGCAATTTCATTTATTGAAAGATTTGTTGGAAAAGCAGGTTTACCTCCTAGTTCAAATATTTTGCTTTCAATTTTTTCTGCTATTTCAAGCAGAGGAGTTCCTTTTTTTATTTGCGGTTTAATCCATTTTTTCACTTCTTGAGATATTTTTCCAGCGAGAATTATTTCTTTGTTTTCCATTTTATGTTTTTACTTCTTGTTTTCTTTTTTTTGTACAACCACCTGTTTATCCAATAAGCAATAGCAATGATTATGTACAATATCAATAAATAAGTTCCAATAGTATACTTAAGAACATTTCCCATTATTCCAGGTTCTTCTGCGAATTTGAAAAACCAGAATGCTGTCCAAAGGAATATCAATATCCCCGATGATACCCAAATTGTTTTTAGTGTTTTATGCATATTTTTTATAAGTTAAGTTTGTTTAATTAGTTTTCTTTGATTTTAAAAATCACTTAATTTTTTTTGTGATTTTTTTTGAACTACTTCTTTGGTATTTATTTTAAAAACCTGAAAAATATTTTCTACAGCAGGAATTAGTTGTCTTTCAAGATAATATTCTATGTTATATTCTCCTTCTTCCTGAGGAAGTTTAACTTTTTCTCTTACAAGTTTAGATTTTTTGTTGGATGTTTCTGCAATGTAATATTCAATTAAATTTCCTTCATTAACTGGAATTGAAAGTTCTTTCATTTTTTTAGCAGCTATTACGTGTGGAGAAATGGATTTGTAT